>VGRF01000031.1 GCA_016875395.1 Deltaproteobacteria bacterium
CTAAACACTGAGGACGCGCCGCGAGGTCTCCCCATGTTCTCGTTCAATCCGCTCGATCCCGCGGTTCGCCGCGATCCCTTCGCGTTGTATGCGCGCGCGCGGGATGAGGCGCCGGCGTTGTTTCATGCGGGGCTGCCGCTGCGCGTCGTCTCGATCTTTCGTTACGAGGACGTGCAGGCGACGCTGCGCGACGACGCGCGCTTCTCGAATGCGCCGAACCAAGTGCTGCGCGCGGCGATCGCGCCGGAGCTGCAGGAGGTGATTCCGCCGTCGATGCTCGTGACGGACGGCGAGGAGCACACGCGCCTGCGCGGGCTCGTGAACAAAGCGTTCACGCCGCGCATCGTCTCGCGCCTCGAATCGCGCATGCACGCGCTCGCGGGAGAGCTGGTGGAAGCGGCGGTCGCGCAGGGGGAGAGCGACCTCGTGCAGTCGCTCACGTATCCGCTGCCCGTCACCGTGATCGCCGAGATCATCGGCATCCCCGCGCAAGACCGAGCGCAGTTCAAGACGTGGTCGGATCGCGCGGTGGCGAGCCTCGGCGTCGCGTTCCTCGGCGGCTTCGACGCGGAGCGCGTGAAGGCGCAGATCGCGCTGCGCCAGGAGATGCGCGAGTACCTGATTCCGCTCGCCGAGGAGCGCAAGCGCGCGCCGCGCGAGGACCTGATGACTGGCCTCGTGCAGGCGGAGGTGGATGGCTCGCGCCTCTCGCACGACGAGATGCTGCAGATGCTGATCCTGCTGCTCGTCGCGGGGAACGAGACCACCACGACGCTGATCCAGAACATCGTGCTGGAGCTGCTCGCGCATCCCGCTTGGATGGAGCGCGTGCGCGCCGATCGCGCGCTCGTGCCCGGCGTGATCGAAGAGACGCTGCGGCACTCGTCGCCCGTGCAGTTCGTGCCGCGCCGCTCGCTCGTGAGCACGACGCTCCACGGCGTTGCGATCGAGCCGAATGACTTCGTGCTGTGCTGGATCGGCTCGGCGAATCGCGACCCGCGCGTGTTCGAGAATTCCGAGACGTTCGACCCGGCGCGCGAGAAGAGCCCGCACATCGCCTTCGGCTGCGGGTCGCCTTTGTTGCGGAACGTCCCCGGCCTGTGTTCGCGGTTCCCCGAGCTAACGCCCCACCACCCGCACCGGCTCCCTGCCATCCCAGCCGCGCGCGGCCTCGCGCACCATCGCGTAGAACGGGGCGAGCTTCTCGCGCTCGTACAGCTCGGTCATGTGCCCGAGCGCAGCGCTGGTGTCGACCATCGCGAAGCCGGTGCCGTTCGCGGTCTCGGCCTCGAGCGCGATCGCGAGCCCGCGCGCGCGCTGCTCGGCGAGCGCAGCCGCGAGATCGTCGACGAAGCACGCGACGTGGTGCAGGCCGCGCTCGTGCGGCGCGAACAAGTCGCGCAGCGCCGAGGGCGCGTCGTTGTGCTGCGTGATCAGCTCGATCATCACGTCGCCCGCCTGGCCGTAGGCGGAGCTGTGATCGAACACCGCCGGCGCGCCGCGATACAGGCAGCGCGCGAGCGGGATGTGCTCGATCAGGAAGAACGGCCCCCAGCCGCGCGCCGCCGCGAGCTCGCGCGCCGCCGCCGCGGGATCGGGCACGTGATACGCGAGCTGCACGGGCAAGAGCTGCATGGCGGCCTCCACGCGCGAGAGTGCGGCAGCGCGCCGCCGCGGGCGAGCCGCGCGATGCGGGTCGAAGACAGGGAGGAGGGAACGGGGACGTTCCGCAAGTAAGTAAAGAAACTCAGCTTTACTTTCTTGCGGAACGTCCCCGGTCTGTGGGCCTCGGTCGTCGCGTTACGGTGCCGGCCCTCACCTCGGAGTCCGCGCATGTACGAGCACCTCCTCTCCCCCACGCGCATCGGGACGCTCGCGCTGAAGAACCGCATCGCGATGGCGCCGATGGGCGTCGAGCTGGTCGAGGCCGACGGCGCGGTTCGCGCGCCGACCATCGCCTACTACGAGGCGCGCGCGCGCGGCGGCGCGGGGCTGCTGATCACGGAGAACACGAGCGCGGCCTATCCGCGCGGCGCTAACAGCGCGCACGAGATCGCGGTCTCGCACGACCAGTATCTGCCCGGCCTAACAGCTCTCGCCGACGCGGTGCACAGGCACGGCGCGAAGCTCGCGATCCAGCTCGCCTTCCACGGCAAGATCGCGCGGCTCGATGTCGCGCAGGGACGCCCGATGATCGTGCCGAGCGAGCCGCGCTTTCACATGGACCTGCGCGGCCTCGGCGAGCTCACCCAACAAGAGCTCGGTTGGATGATGTCCGCGAACACGGGCACCGGCGGCAAGTACCAAGCGGCGACGAAGGCGGACATCGCGCAGATCACCCACGACTTCGCGGACGCCGCGCTGCGCGCGAGACGCGCGGGCATCGACGCGGTCGAGCTGCACGCCTCGCACGGCTACCTCTTCTCGAGCTTCCTCTCGGCGGGCTGGAACTTCCGCGACGACGAGTACGGCGGCTCGATCGAGAATCGCGCGCGCCTGTTGTGCGAGGTGATCCGCGCGTGCAAGCAGCGCGCGGGCGCGGACTTCCCGATCTGGGCGCGGCTCGATGCGCACGAGTACGGCGAGCCCGGCGGCATCACGCTGCCGGACGCCGTGCGCGCCGCGCAGCTCGCGGCGCTTGCCGGCGCCGACGCGATTCACGTGAGCGCCTACGCCGCGAACAACCTCGGCACGCACTTCCTCGACGCCCCGTTGCCGCACGCCGAGAACGCGTACGTCGACTTCGCGAGCGCGGTGAAGGCCGCCGTGCGCGTGCCGGTGATCGCGGTGGGCCGCATCGAGCCCGAGACCGCGAACCGACTGATCCGCGACGGCAAGGCAGACCTCGTCTCGTTCGGGCGCAAGTTGCTGGCGGATCCCGACATGCCTAACAAGCTTGCCGCCGGCAAGCGCGAGTCCGTGCGGCCGTGCGTCTACTGCTACACGTGCGTCGCGCAGGCCTTCTTCGACAAGCCCGTGCGCTGCGCGGTGAACCCCGAAGCGGGCAGTGAGAGCGAGCGCAGCGCGGCCGTAACAACTCCCGCGGCGCAGAGGAAGCGCGTGCTCGTGGTGGGCGCAGGGCCCGCGGGCATGGAGGCCGCGCGCGTCGCAGCGCTGCGCGGGCACGACGTGACGCTCGTGGAGAAGAGCGAGCAGCTCGGCGGTACGCTGCGCTTCGCGGCGCTGCCGTACGAGCCGAACGAGCGGCTGCTCCGGTACTACGAAGAGACGATTCGCAGCGCGCCGCTCACGCTGCGCCTCGGCGTCGAGGCAACGCCCGCGCTCGTGCGCGAGCTGCGTCCCGACGTCGTGATCGCCGCGGTCGGCGCGCGCCGCGAGCGCGCCGCGATCCCTGGCGCCGACCAAGAGCACGTCTTCGACGGTGACGACCTGCGCGCGCTACTCACGGGCGAAGACGCGCGCGAGGCGAGCGGCAAGCTCTCGCTGTTCGGCCGCCTCGCCGCGACCGCGGGACGCCTGACCGGCATCAGCGCCGATCCCGCGAAGCTGCGCGAGGCCTCGCGCGCCTACATGCCCGTGGGCCAACGCGTCGTGGTGATCGGGGGCGGCCTGGTCGGTGCGGAGCTCGCGGAGTTCCTGTGCGAGCGGGGGCGCGAGGTGACGGTGCTCGAGGAGGGCCCGACGCTCGCGAAGGAGATGGCGCACCCGCGCCGCTGGCGCGCGCTCCACGACCTGAGCGAGCACGGCGTCCGCCTCGTCGCGAACGCGCGCATCCTCGAGATCGCCGAGCAGAGCGTGTTCTTCGAGCGCCCCGGCAAGCAGGGCGCGCCGCCGGTGCGCGACGCCGCGCCGGCCGACACCGTGATCCTCGCAAGCGGCCTCGAGGCGAATCCCGAGCCCGCACAGTTGTTACGGGAAGCGGGCGTGCCGGTGATCGAGATCGGAGACGCGACGGGCGTCGGATACATCGAAGGCGCGGTGCATGACGGGTGGAAGGCGGGAAGTGAGGTCTGAGCCTCCCGCGGCCACTCGCTTTTGCTGTGAGATCGCTAACAGCGTGAGAGCTCACCGCCGGCGAAAACTCGCCCGTGCCAACAGGAGGTCGATGTGGCGCGGCTCAGCGACAACTTCACGCTCGAAGAGATGGTCCTCTCGCAGGCGGCAACGAGGGGGAACCTCGCCAACAGACCGGGGCCACGCGAGATCGAGAACCTGAGACTGCTCTGCGAGAAGATCCTCCAAAGAATACGCGACGACGTGGGTCCCATCGTGGTCTCCTCCGGTTACCGATCTGCCGCCGTCAACGCGGCGGTGGGCGGCAGTCCGACGAGCCAGCACGTCGAAGGCAAAGCCGCAGACATCACGTACCCGCGAGTCGGAACGAAGGCGCTCTTCAAGCGCATCATCGAGCTAGGTCTGCCGTTCGACCAGCTGATCTTCGAAGGAACCTGTGTGCACGTGTCGTTCGACGAGGCTCGGACGCGCGGACAGATCATGAGGGCGACCTTCGCCAACGGAAGGGCCACGTACACGAGGCTGTCGAAGCGCGACGCGCTCGCACTCTGATTCGTGCCAGCGCCGAGCGTCGCTAGCGCAGAGCCCGTTGAAACAGCGCCAACATCCTCTCCCACGCTCTCTCCGCCTGTGCCTCGTCGTACACCGGTGAATCCGGCGGGCACCAGCCGTGCGCGGCGGGGTAGACCTCGATCTCGGCGGCGAGGCCGGCCTTCGCGAAGGCGTCGCGCAGCGCGTTCTTCGCCTCGGGCTCGCGTGCGTCGTCGTTCTCGGCCACGGCGAACAGGTATTGCGCCTTCATCTGCGGCACGAGCAGATGCGGGCTGTCGGGCGCGGCCGTAACAAGTCCGCCGCCGTGGAAGGAGGCGGCAGCGCCGATGCGCGCCGGCAGCGCGGCGGCGGTGCGCATCGTGATCGGGCCGCCCATGCAGTAGCCGGTGGTGCCGAGCTTGCGCGTCTTGTCGACGGCGGGCTGCGCGTCGAGCCACGCGACGAACGCCTTCGCGTCGGTGACGTGTGTCGTCGCGTTGAGCGAACGCGCGAGCGGCATCACGAGATCGCGCGTGGCTTGATCGGCGAAGCTCGCGCCCGCGGGCGCGATCGGCGCGCGCTTCATGCGATAGAACGGATTGACCACGAGCACCGCGTAGCCGGATTCCGCGAGGCGGCGCCCCATCTGCCGAAACGCGGGGCGCAGGCCGAGGATGTCGGGCCATACGAGCACGCCGGCGTGCGCGCCGCTCGCGGGGTGTACGAAGAATGCGTCGGCGGCGCCGTCGGGCGTCGTGATCAGGGCGTCGTGCTCGGTCAGCTCGGCGGCGTTCGCGGCGCGCGGCAATAACAACGAAAGGCCAGCGGTCGCCGAGAGCACGCCGAGCTGCCGGCGCGTCAGCGCGGCGCGCTCGGCGTAGTGCGCGAGGTCGTGCTCGAAGTGGTCTTGGTCGCACATGTCTTCCCCCGGTTTGGGTTCAGCCGACTCGCTTCGCCAGCCACTCGTAGATGCGCTGGTTCGCGGCGCGCGCCATCGCGATGGGGAACATCGTGAAGCCGTGTACGCACTCGGGGTAGATCGCGAGCTCGCTCTCGTTGCCCGCGGCGCGCCAGCGCGCGTGCATGAAGAGCGAGTCGTCGTAGAGGTAGTCGCTCGTACCGACGGTGAAGAGCGCGGGCGGGAGGCCTGATAAGTCCGCGTAGAGCGGCGAGATGTCGGGGTGCTTGCGGTCGTCGCCGAAGATCTTCGGCAGGTAGAGATCGCGGAAACTCTGCACGCCGCCGCGCCGCTGCGAGGGCGTGCCCGAGACGTCGTAGACGCCGAACACGAGGTTCGCGGCGCAGAAGCGCGACGCACTTTGGTGTCGCTCACGCAGGCGCACGAGCGTGGTCGCGGCGAGGTTCGCGCCGGCGGAGCCGCCGCCGATCGCGAGGCGCTGCGTGCCGAACTCGCGCTGCGCGTTCGCGAGTAGCCACAGCGCGACGGCTTCGCAGTCGTCGGGGCCGGCGGGGTACGCGTGCTCCGGCGCAAGACGGTAGTCGACGCTCACGATCGCGCAGCGCGCGCGCTTCGCGATCTCGGCGTTGTCGCGATCGTCCATCTCGGGCGCGCCCATGAAGAAGCCGCCGCCGTGCACGTCGTAATAGACCGCGCGCACGTCCGGCGGGACGAACGTGCGCAGGCGAAGCGGGCCGCGCGGGCCGGGGATTTCGCGCGTCTCGAAGCCGGGGATCGCCGCGCTCGCGAAGATGCCGCCCATGATCTGCGTGAGGTCGCGCGCGCGCGCGATCGCCGCGGGCGTCCAGCGCACGCGCGCGTCTTCGCGCGGCAGCTTCGCGTTGAACGCGCGCACCTCGGCGAGGTGCGCGTCGAGGGCGGGGTCGTAGAGCGGCTCAGGCAGCATGCGCTGCTCCGCTCGTTCCGGGCTGCGCGCGCTTCCACAGCGCGAGCACGATCGCGAGCGAGCCGAGCTCGAGCGCGAGCGCCATCACGGTGTATTGGCTGAACGCGCTGCCGATCGTGGCAGCGCCGAGCCGTGCGACGCCGAGCCCAGCGCTCGCAACGCCGAGCATCACGAGCGCGTACGGCGCGACCGCGGGGCGCAGCGCGCCCGCGAGTGCGAGCAGACCGACGGCGGCCTGCAGCCCGCCGTACATCGCGCGCAGCTCGGCGACGCCGGTGGGGCTGGTCGCGGCGACGTTGGCGGCCTCGGTGAGCGCGGCGGGGTCGATCAGCAAGAAGAGCGCGTACGGGGTCCACAGCAGCGCGGTGAAGGCGAGAAAGATGCGGACGGCGAGCATGGGGTCTCCTCTCAGCGAGCATCCAGCCGCACGAACGCGATGTTCGGGCGCTCGCTCGGCGCCATCGCGTGCCACTCGGCCCAGCGCGGATACTTCTGCGCGAACGCGGCGAACACGCGCGTACGCTCGGCCTCGTCCGTAACAAGTGAGGCGCGCAGCGGGTAAAGCTTGCCCGCGATGCGGATGCGCACGTTCGGGTCGCGCACGATGTTGCGGTTCCAGAGCCGCGCGTCGGGAAAGCCTCCGCCTTCGAGGTAGACCGAGGGCACGTACAGCGCGCCGCCATCTGGCGACGCGCAAACCACGGTGACCGAGTGCGCGAGCAGCCAGGGTGCGCGCGTCTCGAGCTCGACGAGATCGTCACTCGCGGAGAACGACCAATCGCTCACGCGCTCGCTCACGTCTTCGCCCGCGAGTCTCATGCCGGGTCGCCCTTCTGCCGTCGGCGCGACCGCGCCCGCCAGATAAGCCGCGGCGAAGGCGCCCACGAGCGCGCCGAGAGCGGCCACGAGAATTCTGCGGGCCCGCATCGCGCTTCTCCTTCGCGCCGCACGATACTCGCGCGCTGCGAGGAGGCGGGATGACGGAAGCCGAGCTGCGCGCGCTGGCCGACCGGCGCGAGATCGAGGAGTTGCTGCACCGCTACGCCTGGATGGTGGACCGCCGCGAGTGGGCGCTGATGGACCTCGTGTTCGCGCCCGGCGCGACGATCGATTACGAGAGCACGGGCGTGATCAAGGGCGAGTACCGCGCGACGCTCGCCTGGCTCGATCGCGCGCTCGCGCCGTGGCCGATCAACCTGCACTTCATCTCGAACGTGCAGCTCGACTTGTCAGGGAACGAGGGCCGCTCGCACTGTTACTTCCAGGCGCCGATGGGCCGCGCGCGCGCGGACGGCACGCAAGAGGTGATCACGAACGCGGGCTACTACGAGGACCGCCTCGTGCGCACGCCGCGCGGCTGGCGCATCGCCGAGCGCGTGTGCCGGCAGACGGTGCAGATCGGGAGCCTACCGCCCGGCTACGCGATCCCGCGATGAGCGCGCCCGCAGCTCCCGCGCGCGGCGTCTCGTTCGCGACGCGCTTCGCGTACGGCTTCGGCGCGATCGCGTTCGGCGTGAAGGACAACGGCTTCAAGTACTTGCTCCTCTTCTACTACGACCAGGTGCTCGGCTTGCCCGTCTTGATGACGGGCCTCGCGATCATGCTCGCGTTCATCGTCGACTCGGTGTGGGATCCCACGGTCGGCTACTTCTCCGATCACCTGCGCTCGCGCTGGGGCCGGCGCCATCCGCTGATGTACGCCGCCGCGCTGCCGGTCGCCGCCTCGTACTTCTTGTTATGGAACCCACCCGCCGGGCTCAGCGACTGGGGCCTGTTCGCGTGGCTCGTCGGCGTGTCGATCGGCGTGCGCGCGATGATCACGCTGTACGAGACGCCGTCGACCGCGCTCACCGCCGAGCTCACCGACGACTACGACGAGCGCACGAAACTGCTCTCGCTCCGATACTTCTTCGGCTGGTGGGGCGGCCTCACCGTCGCGGTGCTCGCGTATCAGGTGCTGCTGCCCTCCGGCGGCGGCCAGCTCGCGGCGCCCGGCTATCGCACCTACGGCGTCGTCGGCTCGCTGATCATGCTCGCCGCGATCCTCGCCTCCGCGCTCGGCACGCACCGCGAGATTCCGCGCCTGCGCCAGCCGCCCGCGCGCCCCGGCGCCGCGAACATTGCCCTCGCGCTGCGCGAAGTGCGCGAGTCGTTGATGAGCCCGTCGTTCGTGCCGTTGCTCTTCGGCGCCGTGTTCTACTCGATGGCGGCTGGCCTCTCCGCCGCGCTCTCGATCTACCTGATGACTTACTTCTGGGAGCTGAGCTCCGAGCAGATCGGCCTGCTCAACCTCCCGTACTACTTCTCCGCCGCCGCAGCGCTCGTGATCGCGCCGCGCCTCTCGCAGCGCTTCGGCAAGAAGCGCGCCGCAATCGGCGCCTCGGTCGCGATGATCGCCGTCGCGCCGCTCACGATCCTGCTGCGCTTCGCGGGCCTCTTCCCCGAGAACGGCACGAGCGCGCTCTTCTACACGCTGATGGTGATCTTCACGGTCGAGGTGATCGTCGCGATCTGCTCGGCCGCGCTCGTCTCGGCGATGGTCGCCGACGTCGTCGAAGAGAGTGAGCTCGCGACGGGCCGCCGCAGCGAGGGCGTGTTCTTCGCCGCGCGGAGCTTCATCGACAAGTCGGTGTCGGGGCTCGGGATCATGCTCTCGGCGCTGCTGATCAGCTGGATCGGGCGGCCGGGCGAGGGCGACCCCGTGCAGCGCGCCGAGATGATTTCGCAGCTCGGCGCGGGCTACGCGGTGGCGGCGGTGGTGCTCTACTCGATCGCGATCGCGTGCTACGCGCGCTACCGCATCGACCGGGCGGGACATGTGGAGAACCTCGAGCGGCTCGCGCGGAAGAACGTCGCGAGCGCCTAACAAGGAGTCGCCATGAAGCAGCTCACCAGCCGAGTCGCCGTCATCACCGGAGGCGCGAGCGGCATCGGCAAAGGCATGGCCGAGGCGTTCGCGGCGAACGGGATGAAGCTCGTGATCGCCGACATCGAGGAGGGCGCGCTCGCGCCCGCGGTGGCGGCGCTGAAGGCGGGCGGCGCCGACGCGATCGGCGTGCGCTGCGACGTGACGAACCCGAAGTCGGTCGACGAGCTCGCGCAGCGCGCGCTCACGCAGTACGGCGCGGTGCACGTCGTGTGCAACAACGCGGGCGTCGCGGGCGCCGCGAACATGGGCGCGCTCTGGGAGCTGCCGCTCGCGGACTGGGAGTGGGTGTTAGGCGTGAACACCTGGGGCGTCGTGCATGGCATGCGCGCGTTCATGCCGATCCTCGCGCAACAGCCCGAGGCGCACGTGGTGAACACGGCGTCGCTCGCGGGCACGATGGTGAGCGGCGGCATCTACGGCGTTTCGAAGCACGCCTGCGTCGCGATCAGCGAGGCGCTCTACCGCGAGTGCCAGCTGCGCGCGCCGCACGTGGGCGTGTCGGTGCTGTGCCCCGGCTGGGTGAACACGCGCATCCTCGAGTCCGAGCGCAATCGCCCCGAGACGCCGCGGCCCGCGCCGAGCGCGCCGCCGTCGAGCGAGTTCGGCGCCGCGCGCGAAGCGGTCGCCGCGCTGCTGAAGAACGGGCTCGATCCGCGCAAGGTGGGCGACATCGTCGCGGACGGGATTCAGAGCGGGCGCTTCTACATCTACACGCACCCGCACTGGAACTACATGATGAAGGCGAGGTTTGATGCCGTGCTGAGCGGCGCTCCGCCGCCGGTCGTGGCGCCGCCTGCGGGCGAGGGGGTGGAGGTGGGCGGCTCCGCTCCGAGGGATTAGGCAGAGCGGGGCTCGCGTTCTTCCTTGTTTACTTCGCGTTCGGCTCCGCGGACTCCGCCGAACGCTGCGCGCTTCGCTTGCGGCCTCGGCCGACGCGCTCGGCTGGAGCGTTCGACTTCGAGGATGTTCTGGCGCTGCCTCGGCGCGTAAGCCATTGCGGGGATGCGGGGCAGTGCCACTCGTCGCGGGGCGTGGTTGCTATTGGCCGAGCCGCCACGGCTCGCGCCCCGTCGTTCTTTGGTAGAGCGCCACCAGCGCGAGAGATATGAGGGAGCCGGTGTTGGCGAGGCTCATGTCCTTCTGCGCGTCCCACTCGTCGCCTTGGGTGCCGAGGTAGGCGGTGCCGAGCTCGGGGGAGACGAGCCGCGCGGTCCAGCCTTCGACGATCTCGTAGCCGCCCGAGAGCGCGAGGATCGCGAGCCACGGGACCGCGAACGCCCAGCCTCCGCGAATGTGAGTGACGCGCCGCGCGATCTCGTAAGTGGGGTAGACGAGCAGCGCGCCGAAGCTGAAGTGCACGACGCGGTCGTAGTGGTTGCGCTCGAGTGCGAGCGCTTGCTTCAGCCAGTCGCCGAACACGGACTCGGCGTAGGTGTAGTGCGCCCCGTAGGTGTGCATCGACAGGAACAGAGTGATTAGGGCGTAGGACAGGTTCGAGAACACGAACCGGCGGTGCGTCGCGATCAGCGTCGCGATGAACGCGAACGCGAGCAGCATCTCGAGCCACCAGTCGCGCGGGTACTTGGGCGCGATCGCGCTCCACACGAACACGCCCGCGTAGGCGAGCGCGAGCGCCTGCAGGAAGCGGTTGCGCGCGAAGGGGCGGCCGACGCGCGGGTCGACGTGCTCGCTCGCGCTCACGCCCTACTTCCGGCGCGCGGCCTTCTTCTTCGCGGCGCGCTTCGGCTTGGGCTTCGCGGGCGCGGCCTTGCGCAGCGCCGCGGTCACGCGCACCTCGGCGAGGCCGCCAGGGAACGCCAGCTCGCTGATGCCGATGGCCGTCCACGCAGGGAACGGCTCGGGCACGTAGCGGTCTTTCACCGCCATGAACGCGCCGAGCGTCGAGCGCATGTCGACGTGGAACGTGGTCATCTCGACGACGTCGGAGAGGTCGAGCTTCGCCTCCGCGAGCACCGCCTTCACGGCCTCGAACGCGAGCGTGAATTGCTCGGTGTGGTCCGCCGGCGCGCGCCCATCGGGGCCGATGCCGATCTGGCCGGAGCAATGCAGGAACCCGTTCGCTCGCACGGCGGGCGCGAAGTGAAAGCGGTCGTACATGCCATGCATCGAGGCGGGAATCACGAGGTCGGACTTCTTCACGGCGTTCTCCTTGCCATGCGCGCGACTCTACCTCCGACCTCGCCGCCGAGAATCGTCCTCTTTTGGGTTCATGCCTTTCGGGACGATTCTCGTTCGTGCCGCGGGGTACGATCGCGGCCATGCGCACACTCCCGATCCCGCACTACGGCACCACGCTGATCGAGTCGCCGCCGCCGCCCGGCGTGGCGCAGGCGGACGTGCCCCTCACCGGCATGCTCGCGCGCACGGATCGCTTCCTGCGCCTCGCGGGCTTCGAGCTTGCGAGGCGCAACCTCTATCCGGGCGCTGGCCGCCAGTACATCTATCGCCGCGGCGTGCACACCGACGCGGACTACATGGAGAAGGACAGCTTCACCTCGTACACCGCCGAGCCGCCGCCGATCATCGGCGCGCCGCGCGTGGGCGAGACGATCTTCCGCTTCCCACATCGCGACCCGCGCGCGCTCTGGCGCACTTGGCGCGGCGAAGGGCTCGTCTCGCCGCTGCTCGGGCCGACCGCCGAGGCCTCGTTCCTCGCAGGCGACGCGCCGGGCCTGCTGTTCCGCGGCCCCGATGCGCAGCGCTACGAGCTGACGGCTTCCGCGCCGAGCGTCGCGGAGAACTTCGCGGTGTTCGCGTGGACCGATCCCGCGCAGCTTGCGGCCACCATCGACGCGTACGCGAAGGAGTTCGCGATCGAGCCCGCGGGCGGCGCGGAGAGTCATTACGGGATCGCGACGCTGCATCGCCTCGTGCGCCGCGAGCCCGGCGTCACGATCGGGCTGCTCACGCCGCTCCCCGGCGCGCGCATCGCGCCCCGCTGGCGCGACGACATCTTCGGCGAGGCGGGCTACTCGCACTTCCGCCTCGGCGCGCCCGACAAGGAGCGCGTCGCGGCCAACAACAAGCAGGCATTCCCGCCGACGGGAGACGTCTCGTACGTGATGTTCCGCGAGGCGTACCTCGAGCTGGTCCAGAACTGACATGGCGGACCTCCTCGAAGTCATGCGCACGACTTTCGCCGCGCGCGAGTTCACGGACGCCGCGGTGCCCGACGACGCGATCGCGCGCTGGGTCGACGACGCGCGCTTTGCGCCGAGCGGCGGCAACCGCCAGGGCTGGCGCGTGATCGTCGTGCGCGAGCCGGGGGCGAAGCGCGCGATCGCCGAGCTCGGTGGGCCCACGATCCGGCGCTACGCAGCGCAAGTAGCGGCGGGCGAGGCGCCCTGGAACACGGTGAATCCGACGCGCCTCACGCCGGCGCAGATCGAGGCGCAGCCGGTGCCCGCGCGGTTGCTGGACGCGATCGCGAAGGCGCCCGTCGTGCTGGTGGTGTGCGTCGATCTCGCCGTGGTCGCCTCGTTCGACTCGCAGCTCTCGCGCGTCGGCGTGATCAGCGGCGCCTCGATCTATCCCTTCGTCTGGAACCTCCTGCTCGCCGCGAACGCCGACGGCTTCGGCGGCACGCTCACCACGTTCGCGGTGGGCGCGGAGCCCGAGCTGCAGAAGCTGCTCGGCATTCCGCAGCACGTCGCGGTCGCGGCGGTGCTGCCGATGGGCGTGCCGGTGAAGCGGCTCACGCAGCTGAAGCGCAAGCCCGCGAGCGAGCTCGCGACGCGCGAGCGCTTCGACGGCGCGCCGCTCGCGCCCGCGCTCGATGCCGAGGCGCGCGCGGCGCTCGCGCACGATCGCGTGTGCGACATCACGACGCGCGGGCGCAAGAGCGGCGCTGCGCGGCGCACCGAGATCTGGTTCTGGCGCGTCGCCGGGCGGCTCTACCTAACAGGTGCGCCGGGCCGCGCGCGGCAGTGGCACGCGAACCTCGCGGCGAACCCGCACTTCACGCTCCACCTGAAGGAGACGGCGCAGCGCGATCTCCCCGCCCACGCGCGGGTGATCACGGGCGCCGCGGAGCGCCGCCGCGTGCTCGCGAAGATCCTCGAGCTGATCGACGGCAGCGCGCCGGATGCGTGGGTGCCGAGCGTGCCCGAAGCCGGGCGCCCCGCGATGCGCGCCAACCTCGCGCGCATCGCCGCGAACCGCGCCGCCGAGCTGCCGCGCTGGGAGGTGGAGAGCCCGCTCGTCGAGATTCGGCTGTAGCCGGCGCCGGCCAATTGGGGTCTGGCACGGAGTGGCGCCATTCCGTGCCAGGCCCCGATTGGCCGGCGCGGAGTCGGCAACTGCGGTGCAACTCGTCAGATCTCGGTGCTACGCGCGAAACGTTCGCGCCACTCACGCGTTGAGTGCTCCTGAGCCGGAGGCCCCATGCTGAATCCCGACGACGTCGCCCATCTCTGCAGACGCACGGGCTTCGGCGCGACGGCGCAGGAGGTCGCGTTCCTCGCGGCGGAGTACGCCTCGCTTCCTGCGCTCGTGGATGCGCTGCTCGCGGATTCTCGCCTCGCAGCGGCGCCCGTGTACGCGTCGCCGCCGCCCGCGATGTCGCCGCCCGCGTGCGCGAGTGTCGAGCCGTACTTCGAGACGCTCGCGATGGGGCGCTGGGTGCTCGACCGCATGAAGGACGCGCGCTTCGTCCGCTCGTTCGTGACGACGAACGGAGTGCGCAAGAAGAAGAAGCGCAAGAAGCTGCTCAGGCAGCGTGCGGCGGAAGAGGCTTCGCGCGCGAGCTGGCCGCATCCGCTGCGCGAGAAGATGGTGCTGTTCTGGCACGGCCTGCTCGTGTCGTCGCTCGACAAGGACTTGGTCTACTGCCACCACTCGACGCTGCGCGCGCAGAACTTGTTGTTCCGCGAAAAGGGGCTCGGTGACTTCGGCGCGCTGCTCGAGGCGACCAGCGTCGACCCCGCGATGCTCTACTACCTCGACAACTGGATCAGCACGAAGGACAACCCGAACGAGAACTACGCGCGCGAGCTGCTCGAGCTGTTCAGCCTCGGCGTCGGCAGCTACTCGCACGCGGACGTGGTGGCCGCCGCGCAGGCGGGCACGGGCTACACGATCAATCCCGCCACCGGCGTCGATCACGTCTTCTACTCGCCCGCGCACGATTACGGCGACAAGACCTTCGACGCGCGTACGGGCAACTGGGACCTCGTCGGGCGCGCGGGCGGCGCGAGCTCGCTCGATCTCGTCGAGCACCTCGTCACCGCGAACGGCAAGGGGCAGGTCGCCGCGCGCACGCTCGCGAAGCTGCTCTGGCAACACTTCGCGCACTTCACGCCGGCCCAAAGCGTCGTCGACCAGATCGCGAGCGCCGCACTCGCGAGCGGGCGCGTGAACGTCACGGCGGCGCTGCGCGCGATCTTCACGCACGCCGAGTTCTATGGCCCTGCAGCGCGCACGGGCAAGCTGAAGAACCCGGTCGAGTTCGTAGTGACGTTGCTAGGGGCGCTGAACCTCGCCGCGCCCTACGACGCCGAGCAGCGCCTCGACGTGGTGCAGTACCTGATGAGCGACATGGGCATCCAGCTCTTCCATCAGCCGAACGTGTTCGGCTGGTGGCGGCGGCCCGAGACGCGCTGGATCTCGCTGCCCGCGTTTCAGTCGAAGCAGCTCGCGGCCGGCTACCTCGCGCTCGTGGCGGTGCAGAACGCGGCGCACCCGCTGCTCGCGTGGGTGCGCGGCGCGCCCGACTCCGGCGCGGCCGCGATGTTCAGCGCGCTCGGCGCGCCGCAGCCGGCGGGCTCGCCCGTGCTCGCGCGCGCGGTGCGGCTGCTGACCGATCTGCGCGCGGCGGGTGCGGACGACGCGACGACCGCGATCCGCGCGTTCCAGTTCGTGGCTTCGACGCCGCAAGTGCAGACCAACTAGGGAGCGTGCGATGAACCCGTTTACCCACGACGTGACGCGCCGCCGCTTCCTCCAAGCGCTCGGCGCGGGCGGCGCTGCGGGCGCGCTCGCGAGCGTCCTGCCCGACGAGCTGATGGCCCTCGCGCGCCCGCTGCCGCTCGGCGAGCCGATCCTCGTCTCGCTCTTCCTCGGCGGCGGGCTCGACGGCGCGCACATGCTGGTGCCGAGCGGCGCGAACGACTACGGCCACTACGTCGGCCAGCGCGGCGCGCTCGCGGTCGACCTCGCCGCGACCCTGCCCCTCACCGCGGACGCGAGCCTCAACGCGGTGATGCCGCGTCTGCACGCCCGCGCGCAGCGCGGCGAAGTCGCCTTCGTGCGCGGCGTCGACTTGTTGGGGTCGAGCGGCTTCGATCCGCTCAGCCACTTCGACAAGACCGACTACGTGATGTCGGGCCGCAGCACGCCGGGCGGACCGTCGGGCATCTGGGCGCGCTGGGCGGACACGCAGCCCGACAACCCGCTGCTGCTCTCGACGGTGTCGTTCGGGCTGCCGCGCATGTTCTCGGGCGGCGCGAAGCCGCAGGCCACGAGCCTGCCGGCGGCGCTGAACTTCGCGCTCGGCGCCGGCAGCACGCGCGACGAGACGCTGCTCGCCGCCGCGCTCGAGGATCTCGCGAGTGACTACTCGGCGACGTCGAGCGCGCTCGACGCGCGCCTCGCGCACAGCGCGAAGTTCTCGATCGAGACGACGCGCGAGCTCGCGGGCATCTACCCCGCGGCGGTGCCGAACGAGAGTGCGCTCACGCGCAGCCTGCGCGTCATCGCGGCGCTGATCAACGCGAACCTCACCGGCACGCGCGTCTACGGCACGGTGCACGGCGGCTACGACTCGCACGAGAACCAGCGCTACGACCTCGAGCAGAAGCTGCTGCCCGACCTCGACGCGTCGCTCGAGGCGTTCTTCGCGGCGCTCGCGGATCCGTCGCCGGTGGTGGTGATGGTGTGGACCGAGTTCGGTCGCCGGCCGCAGGCGAACACGTCGGGCACCGACCACGGCACCTGCAACAACGTGATCGTGCTCGGGCCGCGCGTCGCTGGCGGCGTGGTCGGCGCGCAGCCCTCGTTCGATTCGGCGCAGCTCGACGCGAACGGCAACCTGCGCGGCGCGATCGCGTTCGAGCAGATCTACGCCGAGCTGATCGACCGGCACCTCGGCGGCGACTCGCGCGCAATCCTCGGCGCGCCCTACGCCCCGCTCCACATTCTGCGCTGAACCGACCGCGCAGCGTCCCGCCACACTTCGTTTCCGGCGGCAGCGCGCGCCCGGCGCCCCCCAAACGCGAGTCCGAGGGACTTCGAGTCACCGCAAAGTCCCGATTGAGTTCGGGAAATCGCGGGCGTAGGGTGCGCGCCACAACGGCGGGCTGCTGTACCAGAGCACGGGCTCGCATGGAGGAATCGTATGTCGTTGGCGTTTGCGCGGGCTCTTCGGCAGCTCGCAGTGGTGGCGACTTCGCTCGCGCTCGGCGTGGCGGTCGCGCAGTCGAAGGTGAACGAGACGGACGCGCCCAAGCGCGGCAACAACCTGTACATCGTGCGCCTCGCACACGCGCCGGTCGTGGCGTACACGGGCGGCGTCGCGGGCCTCAAGGCGACCAAGCCCGGCCTGAACAAGAAGATCGACCCGAACAGCAGTGCGGTGATCGATTACTCGAACTACTTGCGCGGCAAGCACGACGCCGCGATCGCGGGCGCAGGCGGCGGCCGCAAGGTCTACAGCTACGTCAACGTGTTCAACGGCTTCGCGGCGGAGCTGAGCGACTCGGCGGTTGCGGCGCTGCGCGCGAACCCCGATGTGCTGCGCGTCGAGAAGGACCAGATCCAGCAGCTCGACACGTTCTCGACGCCGCAGTTCCTCGGTATCCCTGGCGGTATCTGGCAACAGCTCGGCGGGCCGGAGCGCGCGGGTGAGGACGTGATCGTGGGCGTGATCGACTCGGGCGTGTGGCCCGAGAATCCGAGCTTCTCGGATCGCGACATCACCAACCCGCACGACAACCGCGTCGTGTACCGCCAGATCCCGGGCTGGAACGGCAAGTGCGAGCCGGGCGAGGCGTTCGCTGCGTCGCACTGAGGCCACAAGCTGATCGGCGCGCGCTACTACGCCGAAGGCTTCGGCGGCGTCGCGGGCGTGAAGCGCGACTACCCGTACGAGTTCGCCTCGGCGCGCGATACCGATGGCCACGGCACGCACACCTCGAGCACCGCGGCCGGCAACTACGATGTCGACGGCGTCGCATTCGGCACGTCGTACGGGCGCATCAGCGGCATGGCGCCGCGGGCACGCATCGCGGTGTACAAGGCGTGCTGGGCGCGTCCGCCCGAAGGCGGCTGCTCGGGCGTCGACCTCGTCGCGGCGATCGATCAAGCGGTGGCCGACGGCGTCGACGTGATCAACTACTCGATCAGCGGCACCGGCACGAACTACCTCGACGCGGTCGAGGTGGCGTTCCTGTTCGCCGCCGACGCAGGCGTGTTCGTGGCAGCGTCCTCGGGCAATTCGGGCCCCAGCCCGAGCACGACGAACCACCCGAGCCCTTGGCTCACCACGGTGGCGGCGAGCACGCACGATCGCGGCACCGCAGGCACCGTCACGCTAGGCGACGGCTCGGTGCACACCGGCATGACGATCGGCGTGGGCGCTGGACCGGCGCCGCTCGTGTTCTCGTCGAGCGTCGGCCTCGCCGGCGCGAACGCGACGGAAGTTCGCCTCTGCTACCCGGGCCGCCTCGACCCCGCGCTCGTCGCGGGCAAGATCGTGCTGTGCGACCGCGGCGTGATCGCGCGCGTGGACAAGAGTCTCGCGGTGCAGCTCGCCGGCGGCGTCGGCATGGTGCTCGCGAACACGAGCGCCAACTCGCTGAACGCCGACCTGCACGTGATTCCTACCGTGCACATCGACCACGTCTCGGGCGCCGTGGTGCGCGCGTACGCGCAGACTCTGGGCGCAACGGCGAAGCTCTCGGCGCTGATCCCCGGCGTCGCGGTGGCGCCCGTCGTGGCGGCGTTCTCGTCGCGCGGCCCGTCGCGCGCGTCGAGCGACATCCTGAAGCCCGACGTCACGGCGCCCGGCGTCGACATCTTCGCGTCGTACTCGCCGGCTCCGCGCGGCGCGAATCACGACTTCCTGTCGGGCACCTCGATGTCGAGCCCGCACATCGCGGGCATCGCGGCGCTGATCAAGCACGCGAATCCGACGTGGACGCCGATGATGATCAAGTCGGCGATCATGACGACGGCGTCGCAGCTGATGAACAACGGCGCGGCGATCCCGGGCAATCCGTTCGGGTTCGGCGCCGGTCACGTCGCACCCAGCAGCGCTGCGGATCCGGGCCTCGTCTACAACACGACCTTCAACGACTGGCTCGCGTTCTTGTGCGGCACGGGTCAGCTGCAGGCCAGCTACTGCCCGCTCATCAAGATCGACCCGAGCGACCTCAATCTCGCGTCGATCACGGTGGGCGAGCTCGCGGGCTCGCAGACGGTGAAGCGCACGGTGCGCAACGTCGGCGCTGCCGGCACCTACACCGCGAACGTGCAGGCGCCGGCTGGCGTGAACGTGACGGTCACGCCGTCCTCGCTCACGCTCGCGAAGGGTCAGAGTGCGACTTATCAGGTGAGGTTCAGCTCGACGACGGCTGCCGTGCTGAACAGCTACGCGTTCGGCGCTCTCACCTGGACGGACGGCACGCACAACGTGCGCAGCCCGCTCACGGTGCGCCCGGTGCCGCTCTCGGCTCCGGCAGCGGCGAGCTCGAACGGCGGCGCGATCAGCATCCCCATCGTGTTCGGCTACGACGGCGTGTTCGGCGCCTCGGCGCGCGGCCTCGTGGCGGCGAACACCACGCCGGGCAATGTGGTCGATGATCCGGCCAACGACATCGACACCGCACTGGCCACGGGGGTCGGCATCACGGTGCATCCCGTCGTGATTCCGGCCGGGACCACGCTCGCGCGCATCTCGCTGTTCGACGCGAACACGGACGGGGCCGACGACCTCGACCTCTATGTGTTCAACGCAGCGGGCACGACGCTGCTCGGCTCGAGCGGCTCCGGCACGTCGGCGGAAGAGGTGAACCTGGTGAACCCCGCCGCGCAGACCGTGCTCGTGGTCGTGCACGGCTGGCAGACCGACGGCCCCGACGCGAACTACACGCTCTTCAACTGGAACCTCGACGAGAGTCTTCGCGAGGGGTGCCTCCTGGCGAAGCTGCGGCGCAGGCTCTTCGGAGCCTGCGCCGCCCGTATTTTGGGCGCGCCCGTCTTGAGCCGGCGCAGGCGTCGGAGATACGCTCCGCGGCTTCCCGAATCCCGAAGGAGACTCGCGTGGCCGATCTCGAAACCTTCCGCGCCGAAGCGCGCGCCTGGCTCGAAGCCAACTGTCCGCCGGAGATGCGCCAGCCGCTGAAGCCCGGCGAGTCGCTCGTGTGGGGCGGGCGGCGCGAGAAGTTCGCCGCGCCGGGCTCGAAGCTCTGGCTCGAGCGCATGGTCGCGAAGGGCTGGACGGTGCCGACTTGGCCGAAGGAGTACGGCGGCGCGGGGCTGTCGAAGGCGGAGGCGCGCGTGCTGCAGCAGGAGATGCGCGCGCTCGGCTGCCGGCCCGCGCTCACCTCGTTCGGCATGACCATGCTGGCGCCCGTCGTGATGGAGTACGGCACGCCGGAGCAGAAGGCGAAGTTCCTGCCGCCGATCGCGCGCGGCGAGATTCGCTGGTGCCAGGGCTACTCCGAGCCGGGTTCGGGCTCGGACCTCGCGAGCCTGCAGTGTGCGGCGGTGCGCGACGGCGACGACTACGTCGTGAACGGCCAGAAGATCTGGACCAGCGATGCGCACCACAGCGACTGGATCTTCTGCCTCGTGCGCACGAACAAGAACGGCCCCAAGCACGACGGCATCAGCTTCCTGCTGTTCGACATGGACCAGCCCGGCGTGAAGGTGAGCCCGATCATCCTGATCAGCGGCGCCTCGGACTTCTGCCAAACGTTCTTCGACAACGTGCGCGTGCCCGTCTCCCACCGCATCGGCCAGGAGAATGCGGGCTGGACGATCGCGAAGCGCCTGCTGCAGCACGAGCGCGAGATGCTCTCGGAAGGCGGCGGGAGCTATCAGGCGCGCAAGAAGCGCACGCTCGCCGAGTGGGCGCGCGAGTCGATCGGCGCCGGCCCCGGCGTGCTGCCCGACGCAGACCTGCGCGATCGCATCGTGCGCGTGGAGATGGAGCAGCTCGCGTACAGCGCGTCGCTGCGCCGCAGCATGGAGTCCGCGAAAGCGGGCAAGGGCCCCGGCCCCGAGACGTCGATGTTCAAGATGGTCGTCTCGGAGATGAGCAAGCGCCGCGCGGACCTGCGGGTGCGCATCGCCGGCGTGCAAGGCCTCGGCTGGGAGGGCGAGGGCTTCGACGAGAGCGACCTCGAAGCCACGCGCATCTGGCTCGCGTCGAAGGCCGAGTCGATCGCGGGAGGCACGAGCGAGATCCAGCGGAACATCATCGCCAAGCGCGTCCTGGGCCTACCGGGCGACTGACGCGCACTGGGGACGCACGTGCACCAAAAAGGGCACCTGGGACGTACGTGCACCTTCACGCGATCAAGTGCACGTACGTCCCAGGTGCGCGCGCTTTGGACATCTAGCCGCAGCGCTCAATCAGGCGCTTCGCACGAGGAAAGACATGTCATCACCGCTGATCCTGTCTGAAGAACAAGAGCTGCTGCGCGACTCGGCGCGCGAGATGGTGCAGGCGAAGGCGCCGCTGAAGGAGACGCGGCGCATGCGCGACTCGCGCGATGCGGATGGCTTCTCGCGCGCACTGTGGAAGGAGGCGTGCGAGCTGGGCTGGGCGGGCATCCCGTTCGCGGAGGAAGTGGGCGGCGCGGGGCTCGGCTACGCGGAGCTCGGCATCGTGCTCGAGGAGCTGGGCCGCACGCTCGCGCCGACACCGCTGCTGAGCACGGTGGTGCTCGCGGGCAGCGCGGTGCAGCTCGCGGGCAGCGAGAAGCAGAAGAGCGAGATCCTGCGCGGCATCTGCGACGGATCGCGGCTGCTCGCGCTCGCGCATCAGGAGTCGCCGCGCTTCGCGCCGTATCGCTGCGCCACGCGCGCCGAGAAGACGGCTGGCGGCTGGAAGCTCACGGGCAAGAAGCTGTTCGTGCTCGATGGCCACATCGCGGACACGCTCGTGGTCGTCGCGCGCACGAGCGGCGCCGAGAGCGATCGCGACGGCCTCGCGCTCTTTCTCGTACCCGCGGCGCAGAAGGGCGTCGCGATCGCGCGCACCACGCTGATCGACGGCCGCAACGCGGCGCAGGTCGCGCTGAGCGGCGTCGAGATCGGCGCCGACGCTGCGCTCGGCGCCACCGGCGGCGCGGCGGACGTGCTCGACACCGTGTTCGATCGCGGCGCCGCGGCGCTCGCGTCGGAGATGATGGGCGGCATCCAGGAGGCGTTCGATCGCACGCTCGCGTACTTGAAGGCGCGCGATCAGTTCGGCGTGAAGATCGGCACGTTCCAGGCGCTGAAGCACCGCGCGGCCGACTGGTTCTGCGAGGTGGAGCTCGCGCGCGCGATCGTGCTCGAGGCGCTGCGCGCGATCGACGCCGGCGACAAGAACGCCGCGCGCCTCGTCTCCACCGCGAAGGCGCGCGCCAGCGACGCGTTCATCCTCTCGGGCGAAGAAGGCATCCAGATGCACGGCGGCATCGGCATGACCGACGAGGAGGACATCGGCCTGTTCCTGAAGCGCGCGCGCGCCGCGGAGCAGACGCTCGGCGATGCGGGGTATCACCGCGATCGCTTCGCGAAGCTCGGCGGTTATTAGGCCCACCGGGTGCGCGTCACGCGCCGCGCGCTCGTGAAGTCCGCTGCGGGCGCCGCTGCGCTCGCGGCGCTGCCAGCGAGGAGCCGCGCGATGAGCATCGAGCCCAGGCGCTGGGACGTGATCGTCGTGGGCGCCGGCGTGTTCGGCGCATGGACGGCGTGGCATCTCCAGCAGCGCGGCCAGCGCGTGCTGCTACTCGACGCGCACGGGCCCGCGCACGCGCGCGCGTCGAGCGGCGGCGAGTCGCGCATGACGCGCGGCAGCTACGGCGCGGACGAGATCTACACGCGCATGGCGCACGACTCGCTGGCGCAGTGGAAGTGGCTCTCGGAGCGCAGCGGGCTGCCGATCTTCCACGAGCTCGGCGTGCTGTTCTTCTTCGGGCAGCGCGAGAAGTACGTGGACGACACGCTGCGCGTCCACGCGAAGCTGAAGCTGCCCACGCGCGTGATGGAGCGACGGGAGCTGAAGGAGCGCTACCCGCAAGCCGTTTGGGAGGACGTCGCGCTCGGAATCTTCGAGCCCGAATTCGGCGCGCTGATGGCGCGGCGCGCGGTGCAGACGCTGGTGCGAGAGCTCCGCGCGAACGGCGGTGACTACGAAGCCGCCGAAGTTGCGCCGCCGGTGTTCGGAGCGGCGGCTCCCGGCGAAGTGCGGACGACCGGCGGCAACCAGTTCCTCGGCGAACGCTTCGTCTTCGCGTGCGGTCCGTGGCTCCCGAAGCTGTTCCCTGCGGAGCTCGGCGGCCGCATCTTCCCCACGCGCCAGGAAGTCTTCTTCTTCGCGCCGCCCGCCGGCGGCGACGCGTTCTCTCCTAACAAGCTCCCCGGCTGGGCCGACTTCAACGCCGGCGACATCTACTACGGCTTCCCCGACCTCGAAGCGCGCGGCTTCAAGATCGCGCACGACAAGCATGGCCCCGCGATCGATCCCGACCGCGGTGATCGCATCGCGAGCGCGGAGGGCCTCGCCGACGTGCGCGGCTACCTCGCGCGCCGCTTCCCCGCGCTCGCGGATGCGCCGTGCGTCGAGTCGCGCGTGTGCCAATACGAGAACAGCGCGAACGGCGACCTCTTGATCGACCGCCATCCCAGCGCGCAGAACGTGTGGCTCGTGGGCGCGGGCTCCGGCCACGGCTTCAAGCACGGCCCCGAAGTCGGGCGCATGGCGGCGGACCTCGTGCTCTCGGGCAGCGCGGCGACCGAGCCGCGCTTCAGCCTCGCGACCAAGGCGCAGCAGCAGAACAGGAGCGTGCACTGATGCCGGTTCTCAGCCACGAGGAACGCGACGCATTTCTCCGCGAGCCGGGTCTGCTCATGCGCTTCGCGACGATCCAGCCGGATGGCGCGCCTTACGCGACGGCGATCTGGTACGCGTTCGAAGAAGGCGCGCTCTGGTTCACGCCGCGCAAAGAATCCGTGTGGCGCCAGCACTTGTTACGAGATCCGCGCATCGCACTCGTGATCGACGAGCAGGCGCTGCCGTACCGCAAGGTCGTGATCGAGGGCCGCGCGCAGCTCGCGTATGACCTCGGCCGCGACGCCGAGTGGCGCGAGCGCTACCGCCGTATCGCCGAGCGCTACGTGCCGCCCGACGGCGCGCAGCACTACATTACGGAGACGCTCGACGAGACGCGCGCGCTCTTCACGCTGCCACTCGCCCTCGCGAAGGTGCGCACGTGGCGCATGCCCGTCGGCGACGAGGACTACTCCGGCATCTGGGCGCAGCGCTACTTCGCGGAAGGCACCAAGCTGCGGAAGAAGTGAGCCTCAGCGCTCCTTCGCGCGAATCCCCACCGCGCTCGCCGCCACCATGCCCGTGTCGATCCACTCGCGCGCGGCGGAGCGCAGGCCGCCGTTCGTGGCGAGCTCGGCATCACGGCGGCGGCGTCGCGCTCTTCGGCGGCGAAGCGGATCCGCAGCGCGTCGAGCTCGATCGCGCAGTCGCGGACGTTCTCGGAAGCGATCAGCGCCTCGAAGGCGCGGCCGAGTTGCCGCTTGTCTGCGAGCTCGAGCGTGTGAACGAGCATGCGATGGCTCCTCGCTGGGGGTCGAGTGCGGGCGCAGCATCGACGTCAGCGCGAGCTGCGTCCGTGGCGCGCGTCACGGGGGCGCGAGGAATCGCGATAGCATGCGCCCATTCAACCAGGAGACGCCGCGATGGCGATGAACGTGCAGCCGATTCCGAACGTGAGCGACCGCATCAACCAGATCCGCCACCTGACCGCGCAGATCATCAACAAGGAGATTCTCCCCCACGAGAACGAGATCTGGGCGGCGCGCAGCGCCGGCGCCAGCGCCGAAGACCGCAAGCACGCGCACGAGCTGCGCGAGGGCGTGAAGTCGAAGGTGAAGCAGGCGGGCCTGTGGGCGCCGCACCTCCCCGAGCAGTACGGCGGGTGCGGGCTCGGCTTCCTCGAGCACGCCTACATGAACGAGGTGCTCGCCTACTGCGTCGGCGCCGCGGCGCTGTTCGGCGTGGTCGCGCCGAACTCGGGCAATCAGAAGATCCTCGCGCAGTACGGCACGAAGGAGCAGATCGAGAAGTGGCTCATCCCGCTCACCGAGGGGAAGATGGAGTCGGGCTTCTCGATGACGGAGCCGAATCAGCCGGGCTCGGACCCGCGCTCGCTGAAGACGACGGCGCGGCGCGAAGGCAACGAGTGGGTGATCAACGGCCACAAGTGGTTCACGTCGAACGGCAAGCGCGCGGACTTCTTCATCGTGATGTGCCGAACCGACGACCCGAACGGCCCGGCAGATCGCAACGGCAAGATGACGCAGATCATCGTGCCCAAGAAGACGCCGGGCGTGAACATCGTGCGCAGCGTGCCCGTGTGGGGCCACGACGGCGATCACTGCGAGATCATCTACGACAACGTGCGCGTGCCCGTCGAGAATCAGCTCGGCAAGACGGGCTCCGGTCACGCCGCAGCGCAGGACCGACTCGGCGCGGGCCGCGTGTACCACTGCATGAACTCGATCGGCCAGATGTGGCGCGCGTTCGATCTGATGGTGCAGCGCATGGCGACGCGCGAAGTGCACGGCGGCAAGCTCGCGACGAAGCAGTTCATGCAGGGCTTCATCGCGGACTCGTACATCGACCTGCAGGCCGCGCGGCTCATGACGATCCACTGCGCCGAGCGCATGGATGTCGGCCTCGACGCGCGCACGGAGATCTCGGCGATCAAGATCTTCGTGCCCGAGGCCTACACGCGCGTGGTCGATCGCGCGATCCAAGTCTGGGGCGCCGCCGGCGTGTCCGGCGACCTGCCGCTCGCGGGCATGTACCAGGGCGCGCGCACGCTGCGCATCGCCGACGGTCCGGACGAGGTGCACAAGATCCTGATCGCGAAGAACGTCCTGAAGCGTTACGCGGACGGGGAGGGCTGGGACTTCGGGAACTAGTCCTCGGTTGTTAGGGCGGGCGCCTGAGCTCGTGGCTCAGGCGCCCGTTTCGTTTTGGTTGTTGCTGGCGCGTCGTTGCATCGAGCCCGCTGTCGGCTCCGGCGGGCCCACGCCTGCGGCGGCCATCTGTTCCTCCTCGGCGTGGGCCCGCTCTCCGCCGACAGCGGACGCGCATCCGGGAACCCGAGTCGGCCGGACACGCTCTACTTGGGTTGGGTGACGCTCGGGGGCCGTTGAGGCCCCCTCGCGTCACTGCGCTTCGAGGAGGCGCGTGCAACGGGGACGTACGTGCATCTCTCCGCGGCGATGTGAGCGCGCGGCGCCCGCTGCTGTCCGCGTCATGCGCGCTCGCTCGCCGCGTCGGCGTTTCGCGCCCGCTCCGCGACGCGCGCTTCGATGCGTTGCCAGAGCGCGTCGAGCTCGTCGCCGAGATCGTGGCCGAGGATGCGCGCGAGCTCGCGGCGGTAGTCGGCGGCGGTCGTGAGCTCGCGCTTCGTCATCACGCCATCGCGGAGGTCGAAGTGCGTGGCGTCGCGCAGTGCGCGGAAGCCGTCCGTGGTGCGGCGGCTCGCGAAGCAGAGCTGCACGAAGAACGAGGCGGCGTCCGTTTGGAGCGCGCGGCAGGTCGGCTCGTACCACGCGAGGTCGCGCGGCTCCTCCGTGAAGTCGAAGCTGCGCGCGAGACCGTGGGCGTGGTTGTGGAAGCGCCACCACGCGCCATCCAGGCGTTCGAGGCGAAACTCGAGCGGGCCCTCGCGCCACGTGCGCGCTTCGAGGGGGAACGGCTCGAGCGGGCCGTCCATGAGGCCCACGTCGACGACATAGCGCCGCTCGAGGTCGACGAGGCCGACCATGTGGTTGCCGACCGCCGCGTCCCCGATCAGCTCGCGAGCGACGGCGCCGCCGACGCGCGTCGTCGCGAAGCCGAGCTCGCGGAACATGCGCGTCATCAGGCCGTTCATCTCGTAACACCAGCCGCCCCGGCGCCGGCGCACGAGCTTGTCGAAGAACGCGTCCTCGCCGATCACGTTGCTGCGGCCCAGCTGGATCTCGAGCGTCTCGTACGGGATCGCGAGGATGTGCGCGCGGTGAATCGCGCCGAGCGTCGCGAGGTCGCGCGCGGCGGCGCCGCCGTAGCCGATGCGCGCGAAGTAGGCGTCGAGCAGCGCGGCGTTCAGAGGCACGCGTAGGTCGCGTCGAGCAGCGTGAGGGAGCGCGGGTCGCCCATCAGGTTCGGGAACATCTGGTTCATCGCGTAGCCGATGCCGAGCTTCGCGTCGGGGTCCGCGGCGCCGAACGCGCCGCCCCATCCCGCGTGCGCAAACGTCGAGTCATTGGGTCCGTAGATGCCGAGGCCGTTCAGCATCCAGCCCGCGGCCCACGGCGTCGGCACTTGCAGCACGAGGTCGGTGCCCTGGACGCGCTCGCGCCGCGCTTCGGCGAGTGTCGCCGCCGACAGGTAGCGGCGGCCGTCCTGCTCGCCGCCGCGCGCGAGCATTCCGTAGATGCGGGCGAGCGCCTTCGCGTTCGTATGCCCATTCGCGGCCGGCAGCTCGCACGCGCGCCACCAGCGCTCGTTCGGCAGCGCGGGATCGAGCGGCGGATTGCCGAGCGCCGCCTTCGCCGCGGGGTGCTCGGGCAGCGGCATGTTGGCTCCGCCCTCCGGCGGCACGATCTCGGCGGCGCGCGCGTTCTCGGACTCCGGCAGCCCGATCCACGCATCCGCGCCGAGCGGCTCGGCGATCTCGCGACGGAAGAATTCGCCGAGTGTCAGGCCGATCGTGCGCCGAACGAGCTCGCCGGTGAGGAAGCCGTGCGTGATCGCGTGATAGCCGCTTTGGCCTGGCGAGAAGAACGGCGCCTGCGCGGCGAGCAGGCGCGCGATCTTGTCGTGATCGGCGTAGTCGCGAGCGACGATCGGCTCGCGCAGCCCCGACAGGCCACCCTGATGACTCAGCAGCTGCGCCACGGTGAGCGCGCCTTTGCCGCTCGCCCCGAACTCCGGCCACACGCTCGCGACGGTCTGCTCGTACGAGAGCTTGCCGCGCTCGACCAGCAGCGCGACGCAAAGCGAGGCGAGGCCCTTCGTCGTGGACCACACGTTCACGAGCGTGTCCGCGCTCCACGGCTTCGTGCGCGCGCGATCTCGGAAGCCGCCGTACAGGTCGACGACCAGCGCGCCGTCGCGCACCACCGCGTACGAGGCGCCGACCTCGCGGCCTTGCTCGAAGTTCGCGGTGAAGGCGTCGCGCACGCGCTCGAAGCCGGGGGCAGTGAATCCGTTGACTCGCGAGGTCGTCATCAGAAGTCTCCTTTAACAGCGCAGATGTGAAGACTACGCTGCCGCAACTCCGCGAGGCGTCGCCCATGAGAATTCGCTTGCGCTCGCTGTTCGCCGCGATCGTCGTCATCAGCGGCGGTGGCCTGCTCGCGGCTCCCCGCCAGGAGCCGGTGCCGATGACGGTGAGTGCCGCGGACATCGCCGCGCTCGAGCGCGCGCGGGACAAGCGCCCGAACAGCCACGAGCGCCGGGACGAGCTCGCGCTCGCCTACTACCGCTTCGCGCGCGCTGCCCTCGATCGCCGCGAGTTCCCCGCCTACGAGCGCAACCTCGAGCTCGCGATGAACGAGTGGATCGAGAGCCTGCGAGTCGAGCCGCGCAATCCGAGCCCGCACATCTTCATGGGCATCGTGAGCGCCTATCAGGGCCGCATCGACGATGCGCTCGACAGCATGCACAACGCGCGCGCGCTGTCGCCGTCCGACGGCATCGCGTACACGAACATCGCGGAGACGCTGATCTACGCGGGCCGCGACGCGCGCGAAGTGGAGACCTGGCTCGCGCGCGGCGAACGCATGGGCGTGAACCCCGCGATCGTCGAGCTCAACTACTGCCTGCTGCGCTGGCGCGACGGCAACCTCGAATCCGCCGCGCGCAACTTCCATCGCGCCGCGAAGCTGGATCCAGAAGTCGTACGCGTGTGGAACGAGGCGCCCGTCGCGACGCCGATCAAGACCTTCGAGGATCTGCGGCACTACTGCTGCGGCAGCCCCGCCTGTGGTCCTTACCTCGCTCGCGCGTGCCAGCTCTCGCAGGAGGAGGTCGCGAAGCGCGAGATTCCCGAAGAGACGGCGCTGCGCGAGCTGCGCATCGAAATGAAGCGGCGTCGCGAGCTCGAGCGCATCTATCGCGAGCGGCGTGAGCTCGATGTGCGCGTGAAGGACGCGGAGGAGGCGCCGAAGCCAGCTCCGGAAGCCGCAACTGGGCCAGCACCGAAGTAGTCGCGGCGCTACTCGCTCGCCTTTGGCGGCGGCGCCGCGCGCTTCAGGTGCGCGGGCACGTCGAGCTTCGCGCGCATCAGCGCGTGTAGCTGAGAGCGCAGGATCTCCGGTGTCCAGCCGTACATGCCTTCGTCGGCGCGCGCGCCGATCGGCTTCTTGCACATCGCCGCGCGGCGTCCCCACAACAACAGGTGCGGCGTCTGCTCTTCGCGCGCGACGCGCAGCTCGGCGCACATCGCGGGGCTCTCGTCGGCGTGCTCGCCGCAGATCACGATCACCGCGTCCGCGCCGCCGATGCGTTCGCGAAGCGTTACGTCGTCGGATTCCGTCGCGAGCTCGGAGCAGGCCGCGACCGTGAAGAGCGTGCCCGAGCGCGCTTCGGCGGCGAGGCGTTCGCGCAGGTCGCCGTCGTGCGCGCGGTCGTAGCTCACGAACACACGCGCGCGCTGCGAGCGCATCAGGCGCCGCGCTTCTGCGCGTCGGAGGGAGCTGGCGCGGCGCCATATGCCGCGAGGTCGTCCGCGCTCGCGACCTCGCTCGCGCGCTCGTCCTTCTTTTCGCGCTTCTGCTCGCGCTTCAGCGCGGCCTTCTCGGCCTTCTTCTGCTCGCGAGCGCGTTTCTGCATCGACATGCGTGCGGTGTTCGCCAAGGGGAATCTCCGAGAGCGAGAGAGCGCAGGCCCGTTCGCACGGGCCCGCGCCTCTTTGTTGCGGGCTAGCGCCGGCCGCCGCGGAAGCCGCCGCCACCGCCGCCGAAGCCGCGGTCACCGCCGCCGCCCGCGCGGCGGTCCTGGGCTTCGTTCACGCGCAGGGCGCGGCCGCCGAGCTGCGTGCCGTCGAGCGCCTTGATCGCGTCCGCCGCAGCGTTCGCGTCGGCCATCTCGACGAACGCGAAGCCGCGCGGTCGGCCGGTCTCGCGGTCGGTCACGACCGCCACCGAGTCGACGCCGCCGTGGCGTGTGAACAGAGCGCGCAGCTCGTCCTCGGTGGAAGTGAAGGGGAGGTTGCCTACGTAGATCTTCTTGCCCATTCGGGCTCCTTTGCGCGCGAGCTTGAAGCTGCGCGCAATTCGCTCCGGCCCGCGCCCAGACAGTCCGCGCGCGAGGGTTCCGTCGCTGTGTGGTCCGCGGCGACGGCCTTGGCAGTCACTCGTCGGGCGAGAGCGAATTCGACGGAAAACAGGTCGGGCTGTTGCCAAGGCCAGCGGGCCGGCGGACGCCTCTCGCGCGGCGCACCTTAGGCGTTGCTTCTCCAAAGCGCCCCTCGGCGCTGGCACGCTCGATGCTGCGACCCTGACGCAGGCGGCCAAAGGGGGCGTAAGTCCCCGCGAGCGGCCGCATTGCGAGGCGACCATGAGGCGATTGCGTGCGCTCGATGCGGCGTTTCTCTACGCGGAAACAGCGGAGGCGCCGATGCACGCCGCCGCGCTTCAGATCTTCGAGCCCGCCGCGGCCGGCGGCGACTTCTTCAACGGCTTCCGCACGCACCTGCGGGAGCGGCTGGCGCTGCTCCCGCATCTGCACGAGCACCTGCACGAGACCCCGCTCGGGCTCGATCATCCGGTGTGGGTGGCGGACTCCCACGTCGAGCTCGCGCGCCACATTCGACTCGATCGCCTGCCGCCTCCGGGCTCGCTCACGCAGCTGACGCGCCTGTGCGAGGCGCTGTATCCGCCGCTGCTCGATCGCTCGCGCCCGCTGTGGGACTACACGGTGATCGAGGGCCTCGAGCGCGGGCGCGTCGCCGTGTTCGGCAAGGCGCACCACGCCTGCCTCGACGGCATGGCGGCGCAGGCGGTGTTCGAGACGCTGTTCAGCCGCACGCCGGAGACCCCGCCACCGCCGCGCGCGCACGAGCTGCACGAGCGCGAGCCGGGGCCGGTGCAGTTGTACGGGACGCCTTCGCGCACCTGCGCGAGCAGCCGAGCCGCTCACTGCGCGCGCTACCCGACCTCGCGCGCGCGGCGTGGAAGCTGAGCGCGCGCGCGTGGGAGCGCCGCGGCGGGCCGGCGACGCCGCACACGCGCTTCAACGTCGCGGTCTCAGACCAGCGCCGCTTCGAGGTCGCGTCGCTCTCGCTCGCGCGCGTGCGTGCGCTCGCGCGGGCGGAGCGCGTCAGCGTGAACGACGTGGTGATGGCGGTCTGCGGCGGCGCGCTGCGCGCCTACTTGCAGGAGAAGCGCGAGCTGCCCGAGGAGCCGCTGATCGCGTTTGCGCCGGTCTCGATGCGCGCGAAGGGCGACTCGAGCGCGAACAATCAGGTGTTCGGGATGCTCACGTCGCTCGCGACCGACGTCGCCGATCCGATCGAGCGGGTCCACGCCGTGCACGCCTCGGCGAAGGACGCCAAGGCGCTCGTGGAGGATCTGCGCGCAGTCGCGCCCGAGGACATCGCGCTGCCCGGCGCGGCGGCGCTGATTCCGGCGCTCGTGCAGCTCGCCTTCGCGCTGCACGTCACCGAGCGCGCGCCGTTCTGCAACGTCGTGATCTCGAACGTGCCCGGCATCCCGCACCCGGCCTACATGCGCGGCGCGCGCATGGTCGCCGAGTACCCGATGTCGATCGTGACCAATGGCGCCGCGCTGAACATCACCGTGATGGGCGTCGAGGACGCGCTCGACTTCGGGCTCGTCGCCTGCGCGCGCGCGGTGCCCGACCTCGACACGCTGCGCGACGCGCTGGTGGAGTCGTTCCGCGAGCTCGAGAAGACGGCGGCGCCGCTGGAGGCGAAGCGCGCGTGAGCGCGCGGCCCGCGCGCGCCGCACTACCGTGCGCCCATGCACGAATCGCTGCTCATCGCCTGCACTCGTGGCCCCGCTGCGAGCGCGCTCGCGAGCACGCTAGGCGCCGGACTTCTCGCGCTGCCCGATGAGGTGGACGCGCTCGAAGCCTGGCGCGAGCGCGAAGCCGGTGGCGCGAAGTGCGCGCGCATCGCGGTCGGGCTCATGCACGGGCGCGAGATCTCCGCACGCGCGTTGTTAGGGGTCGACCCCGCGAGCTGGCTCGCGCGCGCGGAGGACCCGATCGCGCGCTGGGTGTTCGCGCTCGGCGTCGCCGCGGCGCGCTGCTGGGACGACGGCGCGATCGTCGCGGTGATCGACCGCCCGGCGCCGCTCGATTGCGCCGGCTTCGCACCCGAGAGCGCGGCTGCCGACGCCGCGTGCGCGCTGGTGCGCTCCCTTGCGCGCTCCGAGGGCGCTCGCGGTGTGCGCGTGAACGCTGTGGTGACGAGCGCGCGGCTCGCGCCCGCAACGCCCGTCGCGCCTGCGCCGCCCCTCGCGAGCTTCCCCGGCAGGCTCGAGCGCGAGGTCGTGGGCGCGGTGCGCATGCTGCTCGCGGACGACGCGAGCGGAGTCACGGGCCAAGTCATCGCCGCGGATTGCGGGAGAACTTGGTGAGCGCGCGAGTCGTCGCGGTGACGGGCGCGAGCGGCGGCGTCGGCCGCGGCATCGCGCTCGCGTGCGGTGCTGCAGGCTGGCACGTGTGGATCGCGGCTCGGCGCGCCGCCGAGGGCGAAGCGGTCGCGCGCGGGGTCGACGCCGCGGGCGGAGCCGGGCGCTTCGTCGCGTGCGACGTCGCGGACGAAGTCTCGGTGGAGCGCGCGATCGCGGAAGTCGTCGCGCGCGACGGACGCCTCGACGCGATCGCTCACAACGCGACGAGCGCGCTCTCGCCGAAGCCGACCACGCTGCGCGACGTCTCGCTCGCCGACGTGCGCGATCACCTCGCCGTCTCGCTGCGCGGCGCGTACTGGCTCGCGCGCGCGGCGCATCCGCATCTGCGTACGGCCCGCGGCGCCTACTTGTTGTTGACCTCGGAGGCGGGCTTCGAGGGCAAGGCGCGGCTCCCGATCTACGCCGCCGCGAAGGCTGCACAGCGCGGCTTCGCACGCGCGCTCGCGCGCGAGTGGGGCGCCGACGGAATTCGCGTGAACTGCCTCGCGCCGCTCGCGAACAGCCCCGCGATGGAGCGCGCCTTCGCGCTCGATCCCGCGATGCAGGCGCGCGTTCTGGGCCGAAACCCGCTCGGCGCCCTCGGCGACGAGATCGCCGACGTCGGCGCCGCCGCGCGCTTCCTCCTCTCGGACGACGCTCGCTACGTCACCGGCCACACGCTGATGGCGGACGGCGGGAGCTGCCCCGTCACATGACCGCCATCGACTTCGACCCGTTCGACCCTCGTTGGTTCGAGGATCCTTATCCCGCTTATCAGGCGCTGCGCAGAGAGGCGCCCGCGTACAAGCGCGCGAACGCGCAGCCGCGCGTGTGGCCGCACTACTGGATGCTCACGCGCGCGGCGGACGTGAACGCGGCGCTCGAGGATTGGCGCACGTTCTCGTCGGCGCGCGGCACACTCGTCGACACCGACATCACGCTGATCCCTCCGAACATCTTCAACATGGATCCGCCGCGGCACGACGAGCTGCGCGCGCTGCTCGCGCGCGTGCTCGCGCCGGCGCGCGTCGCGTCGCTCGAGGCGGGCGTGCGCGAGTACGCGCGCACGCTTGCGCGTGAGCTGCGCGAGAAGCGGCGCTTCGACGTGGCGACCGAGTTCGCGCAGCTGATCCCGACGATCACGATGTGCGAGCTGATGGATCTGCCGCGCAGCGAGCGCGAGCGCTTTCTCGCGTGGAACCTCGCGACGCTCGCGGGCGCGGATTTCACGAGCGCCGCGGCGCTCGCGGCCTACGCCGAGATGGCCGACTACTGGCGCGCGCTCGTTGCGGAGCGCCGGAAGCGGCCGGGCGCGGACTTGATCTCGCAGATCCTCCACACCGAGGTGCGCGGCGCGGCGCTCACGGACGCAGAGATCGGGGGGTTCTGTTCGCTGCTTCACGACGCGGCGCAGAACACGACGATGAACATGATCGCGAACGCGGTGATCGCGCTGGCGCGAAATCCCGCGCAGCTCAGCAAGCTCGCAGCGAATCCCGCTCTCTGGACGAGCGCGGTCGACGAGTTGTTGCGCTTCATCTCGCCGGTGCAGGGCCTCGCGCGGACTGCGACGCGCGACATCGAGATCGCGGGCGTGACGATTCCAGAGGGCGATCAGGTGCTGCTGCTCTATGGCTCGGCGAATCACGACGAGGCGGTCTTCGAGAACCCCGACACGCTCGACTTCGATCGCCCGAGTCGCTTCCACTGGGCGTTCGGTCACGGCATTCACACCTGCCTCGGCGCCTCCGCGGCGCGGCTCGAAGTGCGCGTGGCACTGCAGGAACTGCTGAGCGCGCTCGGGGAGTTCGCCGTCGAGGAGCGCGGCATCGTGCGCAATCAGCTCGTGCCGACGCGCGGCGTGGCGCATGCGCCCGTCGTCGTGGGCGTGAGTCGTTAGGGGGCGGCATGCGCAGACTCGAGAACCGCGTCGCGATCGTGACGGGCGGCGGCTCGGGCATCGGGCGTGCGACTGCGCTCGCGCTCGCGCGCGAAGGCGCCGCGGTGCTCGTCGCCGACATCTCGCGCGAGCGCGCGGAGGAGGTCGCGGCGGAGGTGCGCGCTGCGGGCGGCGCTGCGCGCGCGCGCGTTGCCGACGTTGCGGACGAAGCCTCGGTCGCGGCGATGGTGGCGGCAGCCGTCGCGGCGTTCGGCGGTCTCGACATCCTCCACAACAACGCCGCTGCGACCGACTGGGCGGTAATGGGCGGCGACGGCGAAGTCGCGCAGCTCGACCTCGCGATCTGGGAGCGCACGCTCGCTGTGAACCTGCGTGGCCCGTTTCTCGGTTGCAAGCACGCGATCCCCGCGCTGCTCGCGCGCGGCCGCGGCGCGATCGTGAACACGTCGTCCGCGTCGGGCCTCACGGGGGACCTCGTGCGCACGGCCTACGGCGTCTCGAAGGCGGGCCTCGCGGTGCTCACCCAGTCGGTCGCGACGCAGTACGGCAAGCGCGGCATTCGCTGCAACGCGATTGCGCCCGGCGTGATCGAGACGCCCGCGTTGCGCCAGAACGTGGCGCCCGAGCAGATCGCGCTGTACGAGCGCCACCACCTGACGCCGCGCCTCGGCTCGCCCGATGACATCGCGAACGCTGTCGTGTTCCTCGCATCCGACGACGCCGCGTTCATTACGGGGCAAGTGATCTCGGTCGACGGCGGGTTGCTCGCGCACCACCCGACCGTCGCCGAAGTGCGCGGCCTCGCGGAGAAGGAGCCGTGAGCGACTTCGCGTTCGATCCCTTCGACCCGAAGCAGACGCAGCACATGTGGGATCGCCTCGCGCGCATGCGGCGGGAGGCGCCGGTCACGCGGCCGATTCCCGGCTTCGTGTTCGTCGCGCGCTACCACGACGTGAGGGCGGTGTTCCGCGACACCGTGACGTACTCCGCGCGCGAGGGATTTCGCGGGCCTGGCGTCGTGCTGCCATACGAAGAGAGCTTCCTCGGCGAGCTCGATCCGCCGGAACACCCGAAGCTGCGCATGCTGATGATGCAGGCGTTTCGCCCTGGCATGGAGCGCGCAGCGGAGCCGTTCACGCGCGCGTGGGCGTCGCGCAAGCTCGACGCGATCGCGGCGAAGGGCGGCGGCGATCTCGTCTCCGAGCTCGGGATTCATCTCCCGCCCGCGGTGACGGCGCACATGCTCGGCATCCCGACCGAGCACATCGAGCGCGTGGGGCAGTGGGGCTTCGAGCTGCTGCACTCGACGTGGCCGCAGCTGAATCGCACCGAGCGCGGCGAAGGCCTCGGCGGCGCGTTCCCGGAGCTCGCGCAGTTCCTCGACGAGCAGATCGAGCGACGCCGCGAGAGCTCGAACCCACCCGACGATCTGATCACCCGCATGACGCGCGCCGAAGTCGACGGACGCAAGCTCTCCTCGCTGCAGATCCGCACGCTGTGCGCGAACTGCCTGCTCGCGAGCCAGAGCACCGCGAACCTCGTGGGCAACTTGCTCTACCGCTTCGCGAGCGACGTCGAGCTCGAGCGCCGCTTGCGCGCGCAGCCGAGCCTAATCACTTCCGCGGTCGAAGAGTCGCTGCGCTTCGACGCGCCGGTGCTCTTTCTCTTCCGCACGGCGCGCATCGATCACGAGATCGCCCGCGTGCCGGTGCGCGCGGGCGAACGCATCATCATGGGCATCGCGTCGGGCAATCGCGACGAGACGGTGTGGGAGCGCGCGGACGAGTTCTGGCTCGAGCGCGACTGGAAGCGCGCCCCGGAGATCCTCACGTTCGGCCCCGGCCCGCATTTGTGCCTCGGCAACCAGATCGCGCGCATTGAAGCGCGCGTGGTGCTGGAGCTCGTGATCGAGAAGTTCGCGCCGAGGGCGCTGCGGATGGCAAAGGGCTTCACGCGCGCGCTCGTGCCAATGTTCCTCGAGTACGGACCGGAGAGTCTCGAGGTCGCGATCGACTGAGGGCGAAGGAGTGGTGATGCGAGGGCTCGTTGCGCTGGTGTGCGGACTCCTGGTTACGAGCACTGCCATTGCGGAGCCGCCCGCCCAGTACGGATCGAACCCCGCTGCCGCCGCCACCTTCGTGCACGAGGGCGTGACGCTCTACTTCGAGACTTACGGATCCGGCGAGCCGCTGCTGATCGTGCACGGCAATGGCGGCAGCATCGCCGACGTCGCGGCGCAGATCGCCCACTTCCAGCGCTCGCGCCGAGTGATCGCGATGGACAGCCGCGATCACGGCCGCTCGAGCGACAGCGCGGATCCGATCACGTACGAGAGGATGGCCGACGACCTCGCGGCACTGATCGATCACCTCGGCACAGGTCCGGTAGACGTCGTCGGCTGGAGCGATGGTGGAATCGAGGCGCTGCTGCTCGGCATTCGCCACCCGGCGAAGGTGCGGAAGCTCGTCGCGATGGCTGCGAACCTGAACCCGACCACGCAAGCGGTCCATCCCGAGACGATTGCCGCTTTCGAGCCGGCGCTCGCGAGCATTCCTGAAGGCGACGATGCGACGCCCGCGCAGCGCCGCGAGCGCAAGACGTTCGAGCTCGTCTTCCGCGAGCCGAACATCGCGCCGGCGGCACTCGCCGCGATCGCGGCTCCGACGCTCGTGATCGCGGGCGACCACGATCTGATCCGCGACGAGCACACGGTCGAGATTTTTCAGCATCTCCCGAACGCGCAGCTCGCGATTCTTCCGAACGCGACGCACTTCGTACCCTACGACGATCCCGCGACGTTCAACGCCGTCGTCGAGCGCTTTCTCGTCACGCCGTTCGTGAAGCGCGACCGCGCCAAGGATGCGCTCGATTCGCTCGCGCGGATGCGTGCGAGTGCAGCGAGACCATAGGAGGCGCGGATGAGCGACGAGATCCTCTACGAAGTCGCCGATCCCGTCGCGACGATTCGCCTGAATCGCCCCGACAAGCTGAACGCGCTCACCTACCCGATGCTGCGCGCGCTGCGCGCCGCGGTGGACGACGCGGCGGCCGACCCGCGCGTGGTCGGCATCGTGATCACGGGCAACGGCCGCGGCTTCTGCGCGGGGCTCGATGCGAGCGTGCTCGCGGCGACGTCGTCGCAGGGCAGCGCCGCGCGCACGAGCGTCGCCGAGGGCGAGCTGCCGGGGCTCGTGAGCTACCTGCTGCGCGTGCCGAAGCCGGTGATCGCGGCGGTGAACGGCCCCGCCGCGGGCGGCGGCTTCGTGCTCGCGTGCATGAGCGACGTGCGCTTCGCCTCGACCGAGGCGTCGTTCACCACGGTTTTTTCGAAGCGTGGCCTGATCTCGGAGCACGGGACGAGTTGGATTCTGCCGCGCTTGTTAGGGGCGGGCCGCGCGCTCGAGCTGCTGTGGAGCTCGCGCAAGGTGAGTGCGGAGGAGGCGCTGCGCATCGGGCTCGTCGAGTTCGTGACGCCGCCCGCGGAGCTGGTCGAGCGCGCGCAGGCGTTCGTGCGCGAGCTCGCCGCGAACGTGTCGCCCGGCTCGCTGCGCGAGACGAAGCGGCTGGTGTACGACCATCTCGGGATGGGCGTCGAGCCCGCGCTGCACGATGCGGACGCCGCGCAGTGGCGTGCGCTCGATCGCCCCGACGCGCTCGAAGGCGCGCAGTCGTATCTCGAGAAGCGGCCGCCAAAGTTTGCGCGGATTCCGGAGAAGAAGTGATGGGCGCGTACGAGACGATTCTTTTCGAAGCGAAGGACGGCGTCGGCACGCTCACGCTGAATCGCCCCGAGCGCCTCAACGCGATGACGAATCGCATGGTGCGCGAGACGACCGCGGCGCTGCGCGAGATCGCGCGCGACGCGAGCGTGCGCGTGCTCGTGCTGACGGGCGCAGGCCGCGGCTTCTGCCCCGGCGCGGACCTGAATCACTTCACGTCGGGGGAGGCAGCCCACGACGAAGCGATCGGCGAAACCGACTTCGAGGCGGCGCTGCTGATGCACGAGATGCCGCAGGTGACCCTCGCCGCGATCAACGGCGCCTGCGCAGGGGCAGGCTTCGGCTGGGCGTGCGCGTGCGATCTGCGCGTGGCGGCGGAGTCGGCGACGCTGAACAGCGCGTTCCTGCGGGTTGCCTCCGCGGGCGACATGGCGGGGCCGTGGTCGCTGCCGCGCATCGTCGGCGCCGCGAAGGCGCGCGAGCTGTACTTCCTACCCAACAAGTTCCCTGCGGCGGAAGCGCTCCGCATCGGGCTCGTGGCGCGCGTGTTCCCCGACGCGAGCTTCCGCAGCGAGGTCGCGGCGATCGCAGGCGAGCTCGCGAGCGCGTCGCCGGCGGCGCTGCGCGGCATGAAGGCGAACTTCGTCGATGCGGAGAAGCTCGGGCTCGCGGACTATCTGCGGCTCGAATCGCGGCGGCACCAACAGATCATGTCGGGCCCCGACTCGAAGGAGGCGTTCCGCGCGTTCCTCGAGAAGCGTAAGCCCGACTTCACGCGAGGAGGCAAGTCATGACGCTCTGGGTTCGGCAGATCGCGCTCGTCGCACACGACCGCGACAAGGTGGTGGAAGACTTCCGCGCGGTGCTCGGACTCGAGGTCGGCTTCGTCGATCCCGGCGTCGGCCAGTTCGGCTTGCACAACGCGCTGCTTCCCGTCGGCGGGCAGTTCATCGAGATCGTGGCGCCGGTGAAGGACGGCACCACGGCGGGCCGCTACCTCGAGCGGCGGCGCGGCGACGGCGGCTACATGGTGATCCTGCAGTGCAGCGATCACGCGCCCGTGAAGAAGCGCGCCGCCGATCTCGCGCTTCGCAAGGTGCTCGAGTTCGACGAGCACGCCTACTCGTGCATGCAGTTTCATCCGCGCGATACCGGGGGCTCGTTCCTCGAAGTCGACTGCCATCGCGGCAGCACGCCGCCGTACGGGCCGTGGTCTCCGGCGGGCAAGCGCTGGCGAGACGCGGTGCGCACCGAGCGCGTGTTCGGCATCGCCGGGGCGGAAGTGCAGGGCCCCGAGCCCGCGAAGCTCGCGGCGCGCTGGAGCGAGATCCTCGAGCTGCCCGTAACAAGCGAGGCCGGCGTGCCCACACTCACGCTCGCGAACGGCACGATCCGCTTCGTGCGCGACGCCGATGGCCGCGGCGAGGGTCTCGGCGGCATCGACCTGATCGCCGCGGATCGCGCGCGCGTGCTCGTCGCGGCGCGCGACCGCGGCGTGCTCGGCGACGGCGACGTGATCGGCATCTGCGGGATGCGCGTGCGGCTGGTGTGATGGAACCGCTCGCGCTCCCCATAACAACCGAGACGCTCGCGACCGCAGCACTGATGTTCTGGGGCTTCGTGCTCGCGATGTTCCTCGGCGCGCGCTTTTTGCCCGGCATCGAGCGCATGGGCTACCCGCAGCCCGACGGCACGCGGAAGCCCTACACGCTGACGGGCATGACGCTGTTCTTCCTGAGCCACATCGTCGCCGCGGTCGCGGTGCTCGGGTTCGACGTGTCGCTGGCGCCGATCGCGCGCCACTTCTGGCCGCTGCTCGTGGTCGCGCTCGCGTCGTCGACGCTCATCACGCTCGCGCTGCTCGCGTGGGGGCGCCGCGCGGGGCCCGTCTGCCGCAGCCCCGAGAGCACCACGCTCCCGCTGCCCGAGAGCGTGAAGACGTTCTGGTTCGGCAACGAGTGCAACCCCGAGTGGTTCGGCGTCGACCTGAAGATGTTCTTCTATCACCCCTCGCTGATCGGCGCGTACGCGATGAGCGTGTCGTTCGCGTTCGCGCAGTGGGAGCGTCACGGCGTCGTCACGCCGCAGATGCTGTGCCTGTGCTTCTTCTGGTTCACCTACGTGTTCAGCCACTACGTGAAAGAAGAGTTCATGCTCTCCACCTGGGACGTGATGGCCGAGAACTTCGGCTTCATGCTCGTGTGGGGTGACCTCACGTACGTGCCGTTCCTGTACTCGCTGCCCGCGTGGTGGATGGTCGACGCGACCGCGCCGTTCGGAACCGGCGCGCTCGTCGCTCTCGTCGCGTTCCACTTCGCGGCGCTCATGGTGTTCCGCCAGTCGAACTGGCAGAAGGAGCGCTTCAAGCAGAACCCGAGCGCGCCGATTTGGGGGAGGCCGCCGCGCGTCGTGGGCGGGAAGCTGCTCGCGAGTGGTTATTGGGGAATCGGGCGCAAGATCAACTACACGGGCGAGATCCTCGTGTATGTCTCGTTCGCGCTGTGCGCGGGCCTCTCCTCGCCGGGGCCGTTCTTGCTGCCGCTCGCGCTGCTGGCGCTGCTCACGCACCGCGCGCACCGCGACGACAAGCGCTGCCGCGAGAAGTACGGGGCGCTGTGGACGGAGTACGGGCAGATCGCGACGTGGCGCGTGATTCCGGGGATCTACTGACGCGCATCGCGTGACGCTCTGACAGCCGCTGGTCGGTAAACCAACCTTCGGGGTGACGACTCGTCCTGCCTCGACATCCTTCCTCGCGAAGGAGAATCCCATGCAGATCGACAGGGTGTACGAGATCGCGATTCCGGTGCGAGACCTGCCGCGCGCGGAGAAGTTCTACCGCGAGGTGCTCGGCTTCGAGGTGGGCCTGCGCGACGAGCGGCGGCCCTGGGTGTTTCTGCGCATCGGCGGCAGCGGGGGAATGATCGTGTTGCAGGAGACCCCGGCGGAGTTCGCGCCGCTGCACTTCGCGTTCACGGTCGCGCGCGACGTGATTGGGGCGCTCGCGCAAGAGCTGAAGACCCGCGGCGTCGCAGCGAGCGGGCCGCACTTCCACGCCTGGATGCCTGCGCAATCGGTGTACTTCGCGGACCCCGACGGCCACGCGCTCGAGCTGTGCGCGCCGGGTGAGGCGCCGTAGGCCCGCGCGCTAGTTCCGCGCTCCCGCCCAGCGTCCGTCCTTCATCACGCGCAGCCGCGAGCGCTCTTGCAGGACGCGCACGTCTGCGAGCGGATCGCCGTCGACGACGACGAGATCCGCGAATGAGCCGGGCGCGAGCGTGCCGACGCGGCCGCGCGGATCGAAGGCGAGGCCGCCGTTGCGCGTCGCGCACAGCAGCGCCTCGGAGGGTCTCATCGAGAACAGCTCGACGAAGTACTCGAGGTCGCGGGCGTAGGTGCCGTGCGGCGCGATGCTGATTCCATAATCACCGCCGACCACGAGCCGCACTTCGGCGCGACGCAGCTTCGCCACGGTCGCGATCGTCGCCTCGACTTCAGCCGCGTAGCCCTGCGCGCGAATCGTCTCCTTCGAGACGCCGAGGCTCTCGTGCTGCGCGAGGTACTGCACCTCCCATGCGATCGCGGGGCCCACGAACACGCGCTCGCGATTCGCCGCGAGCAGCTCCACCGCTTCGTCGTCGAGATAGTTCGCGTGGCCGATCAGGTCGACGCCAGCGCGCACGGCTTGCTTCACCGCCGCGGCCGAGCGCGCGTGGCACGCGACGCGCATGCGGCGCCGGTGCGCCTCGTCGACGATCGCAGCGACTTCCTCGTCGCAGAACGAGAGCTCGCCGGGCGGGCAGGTGGGATTGATCGCCTCGCCGTCGATGAAGATCTTCACGATGTCGACGCGCGCGCGGCGCTGCTCGCGGACGGCTTGGCGCAGCGCCCACGGGCCGTCGGCGATTTGGCTGAGACCGCCCTTGTTATCGACGTTGCTCGCGGTCGCGCCCAGATCGCGGCCCGCGGCGAGCAGGCGCGGGCCCTCGATGCGGCCCGCGTTGATCGCGTCGCGCAGAGCGACGTCGATGGCGTAGGTCGAGCCGAAGCTCACCGCGGAGGTGAAGCCCGCGCCGAGCATCAGGCCCGCGTTGCGCACGGCGGTGATCGTCGACTCCTCCACGGGCGTCTGTCCGAGCGCGAACGGGCTCGCATCGGCGAAGGAGAGGTGCGCGTGCGTCTCGGTCATGCCGGGCATCACGAACTGCCCGCGCACGTCGACCTGCTCCGCATTCGGCGGCACGGCCGGGAGCCCGCTCTGCGCGCCCGCGTAGCGGATCGTGTTGCCCGAGATCCACACCGCGCCGTCCGGGATCGCGCGCTCGTCCAGCGCGGTGAACAGCTTGGCGTGTGAGAGGACGATGTCGCGTGCGCTCATGCCGAGGCTCCGTTGTCAGGCGTCGCGTCGCCTCGCCTGCTCAGTCTGCGAAGAACTTCGTCTTCTTCTCGCCATTCGGGCCGTACACCGGCTCGCCACGCTCGACGAGATACGCCTGGTTGATGCTCTCGAGAATGCCTGCGCTGCCGAGCACCTCGACCATCTTCGCGTAGTTCGGGTGCTTGAAGTGCGCGGCGAGGCTGTCGCCGTCGTCCCACAGCTCGTAGACCTGGATGCGCGTCGGCACCGACGGATCGGCAGCGAAGCAGTAGTCGCGACAGCCCTTCTCCTCTTGGCGCGTGGCGAGCTGCACGGGCGCGGTCAGCGCGACGGCGCGGTCGCGATCGGCCTGGGTGGCGAAACGAAGTGCGGCGACGACGATGATCACGAGTGCTCCTAGTTGTTACGGGGATCGGGTCCAGCGGCGATGGCACGGGCCCTCGGGTCCGCGCTTCGCGCCGGCGTGCTCGGGGTAGACGGTGGCGGTGTAGAGATCGCCATGCGCATCCATCGCGAGCTGGTGGATGTAGATCGCGAGATTCTCGACGCGCTGCACGACCTCGCCCGTCTCTTCGTCGAGGATCGCGAGGTGGCTCGCCTTGTCGCTCGCGTAGATGCGCTTCCCGTACGTCGCGAGGCTGAGCGGCGTGATGTGCGTCCACTCGCCGAGGTACTTGCCCTCGGGATCGAGGCGCTGGATGCGGTGCTTGCTGCCGGGCGGCACCACGCTGCGGTGCTCGGCGAGCTGGCCCTTCACCGTCATGTAGTCGTGGAAGTTCCCGCCGCAGAGATCCGCGACGAGGATGTTCCCGCGCGAGTCCTGTGTGATGGCGTGGGGCGTGTGGAACTGCGCCGGTCCGCGACCCCAGCCGCCCACCTGCTTGATGAACTCGCCCTTCGGCGTGAACCACACGAGCCGCGAGTTCCAATAGCCATCGGCGACGACGATGTTCCCGTTCGCCTGCACGAGCACGGCGGTGGGGCCGTTGAAGTGCTTGTCGTCCTCGCCCCACTTCCCGAACGTGCCGAGCTCCAACAACACATCGCCGGCGGGGGTGTACTTGCGCACGCAGTGGCCGTCGCGGTCGGTGGTCCAGAAGTTGCCGTCGCGCTCGATGTAGATCGTGTGCGCGCCGAGGGCGAAGCCGCGCTCGTCGGACTTGCCCCACTTGCCGAGGTAGTTCCCCGCGCGGTCGAACATCGAGACGCTGCTCTTCCCCATTTTTTCCTTCATCGCGAGGGGATGTGCGGCCCAGTGCTCGATGTCGCGCGTGAAGAGGTAGATCACGCCCGCCGCGTCGACGGCCACGCCCGAGCCCATCTCGAAGTGCATGCCGGGCGGGTAGTGCGGCCAGCCCTCCACCAGGCGGTATCCCGCCCGCGGATCTGCGGTTTGCGTGCGATCGCTGACGTCGTGGGAGACGCACATGCGCGGCCTCGGTTCGGCGGGGGAAGCGCGAGCATGCAGAAGTACGCCGCACGCGGGCAACTGCGCAGTGCGAGGCCCGGCTGTGCGCTCGCAGGCGCGCTCACGCCGAACCCCGCGCTCACGCTCTGCGCAGTCGGGTGCGAGACTCGCGCCCATGCGCATCACACCGGGCGACTTCGACGATCCGCGCGTGCTCGAGTTGTTACGGCTGCATCTCGCGGGCATGCACGAGAGCTCGCCGCCCGGGAGCGTCTACGCGCTCGACTTGTCGGGGCTGAAGTCGCCGGACGTGAGCTTCTTCGCGGCATGGGAAGACGCCGCGCTGGTCGGGATGGGTGCGCTCAAGGAGCTGGCGTCGGCGCACGGCGAGCTGAAGTCGATGCGCACGCATCCCGCGCATCTGCGCCGCGGCGTGGCCGCGCGCATCCTCGAGCACCTGATCGCGCTCGCACGCGAGCGCGGCTACCGGCGCGTGAGCCTCGAGACCGGCACCGGCCCCGCGTTCGAGCCCGCGCTCGCGCTCTACCGCCGCCGCGGCTTCGCATTCGGCGAGAAGTTCGGCGACTACGAGGCGAGCGCGTTCAACGTCTTCATGCACCTCGAGCTCTGAGGACAACGCGCCGCGGCTGTCGCATCGTCTCGCGAACTCCGAGGAGATGGCGATGACCGAGTACACCCCGCCGCGCGTCTGGACCTGGAACACCGACAAGGACGGCGGGCGCTTCGCGAAGATCAACCGCCCGATCGCCGGTGCGACACACGAGAAAGTGTTGCCGGTCGGGAAGCACCCGCTGCAGCTCTACTCATTGGGGACGCCGAACGGCGTGAAGGTCACCGTGATGCTCGAGGAGTTGCTCGCGCTCGGGCACGCGGGCGCCGAGTACGACGCGTGGCTGATCAACATCGGCGAGGGCAACCAGTTCGGCAGCGGATTCGTCGCGGTGAACCCGAACTCGAAGATTCCCGCGCTGCTCGATCGCAGCGGCGCGCAGCCGGTGCGCGTGTTCGAGTCCGCCGCGATCGTGCTCTACCTCGCCGAGAAGTTCGGCGCGCTCGTGCCGCGCGAGCTCTCGAAGCGCGCCGAGTGTTACTCGTGGCTGTTCTGGCAAATGGGCTCAGCGCCGTATCTCGGCGGCGGCTTCGGCCACTTCTATGCCTACGCGCCGATGAAGATCGAGTACGCGATCGACCGCTTCACGATGGAGACCAAGCGGCAGCTCGACGTGCTCGACCGGCGCCTCGCCGAGAGCGAGTACATCGCGGGCCCCGAGTACACGATCGCCGACATCGCGATCTGGCCGTGGTACGGCGCGCTCGCGAAGGGCTTGCTGTACAACGCGGGCGAGTTCCTCGACGTCGAGTCGTACAAGCACGTGCAGCGCTGGACCGCGGCGATCGCGAAGCGCCCCGCGGTGCTGCGCGGGCAGCGCGTGAATCGCTCGTGGGGGAATGACGCGCTCCCGGAGAGGCACGACGCGAAGGACTTCGAGGCGAAGCTGGAGTAGGCGGGGCGACTGGAAGAGCTGCTCTCCGTTCTCTCTCGTTCGACCGGCAGCAGGATCACCACGCGATCGGCTTGCCGGCCCAATCGAGGAATCTTCCGCTGTCTTCCGGCTCGAGCGATTGCACCACGCTCCAGAGCTGCGACGCCGCCTTGCGCGGCGGGAACACGCGATCGGGATCGATGCCGGCGCGGTACGGCGCCGAGAGATTCGTCGCGACGGTTCCGGGGTGCAGCGCGACACAGATCAGCCGAGGTGCGCGGCGCCGCGTCTCGATGGCGAGCGTGCGCGTGAACATGTTCTGCGCCGCCTTCGAAGCGCGGTACGCGTACCAGCCGCCGAGCCGATTGTCCTCGATGCTTCCGACCCGCGCAGAGAGATTGGCGAGCACCGACCGCTCGCCGTGCGCGAGCAGCGCGAGAAAGTGCTTCGCGACCAGCAGCGGACCGAACGCGTTCACGGCGAACGCGCGCGCGAGGTGCGCTGGGTCGACGTCCTCGAGGCGCTTCTCGGGCCGCACGGGGGCGTCGTGAAGGACGCCCGCGCAGTTGAAGAGCCAATGCAGGCGCGGAGTCCGCTCGCCGATCTGGCGAGCCGCCGCGCGGATCGAGTCCTCGGCGGTGACGTCGAGCGGCTCGCAGACCAAGCGGTCGCCGTGCCGCGCGCGAAGTGCAGCGAGGCCCTCGCTGTGCACCGGATTGCGGCTGGTCGCGAACACGCGCTGGACGTCGCTCGCCTCGAGCAGCGTCTCGACGAGCGCGAGGCCGATGCCGCGGCTCGCGCCCTGAACCATCGCGATGCGTGCGTCTGCAGCGCTCATGTACCGACTCCTTCGATCTGAAGCGACGCAGCCGCCCGCCCGCGCGCCGAAGCCGTCTGCCCGAAACTCACTCCGCAGGCGCGCGTCGGCTTCGCGGGCTGCGGCCTACAACTGACCCAGCCGCAGCCTCGCGACCACTTCACGGGCACGCTCCCGCACCGCCTTCGCATCCCGCAGCTTCTGCGCCGAGCGCACCTGCGTGGACATGCGCGGATTCTTCACGAAGCGATCGGCGTGGCGGAGCAGGAAGTCCCAGTACAGCGTGGTGAACGGGCACGCGTCCTCGCCGACTCGCTTGCTGCGATCGAACGCGCAGCCCGCGCAGTAGTCGCTCATGCGATCGATGTACGCGCCGCCAGCGGCGTACGGCTTCGAGGCCATCTTGCCGCCGTCGGCGTGCAGGGACATGCCGATCACGTTCGGCACCATCACCCACTCCGCGGAGTCGACGAACGAGTCCCACATCCAGCGCGTGAACTGCTGCGGGTCGACGCCCGCGATCAGCGCCAGGTTGCCGAGCACCATGAGCCGCGGAATGTGATGAACCCAGCCGCGGGTCTGCAGGTCGCGCAGCACGCCGCCGACGCAGCGCATCGACGTTTGAGCTGCGCCTGTGAAGAGCGGAGGCAAGTCGAGGTCGGCATCGAGCGCGTTGAGCGACGCGTAATCGGGCATCCAGCGCCAGTAGAGATTCCACACGTACTCGCGCCAGCCGATCACTTGGCGGATGAAGCCCTCTGCGGAGTTGATCGGCACGCGACCGGCGCGGAACTCCTTCTCCACGCGGTCGCAGACTTCGCCGGGCAATAACAACCCCAGATTGAGATACGGCGACAGCACCGAGTGCGCGAGATGCCAGTTCTTCGCGAGCATCGCGTCTTCGTGCGGCCCGAACATCGGCAATGCGCGAGTGACGAAGAACTCGAGCCGCTCCAGCGCCGCCTTGCGCGTGGTCGCCCACGCATTGGCGGGCGTGGGCCAGCGGCCGTGACCGTCCTTGGGGGGTCGCTCGCGGTTCTGTTCGTCGTAGTTCCACTCGCCGCCGGCAGGCTCGTCGCCGTCCATGAGGTAGCCGAGTCGCCGTCGCTGCCAGCGATAGAAGTCCTCCATCCGGAAGGACTTGCGCGTGCTCGCCCAGCTCTGGAAGTCGTCGGGGTGGCAGAGGAACTGGTTGCTCCGCACCGAGTCGCAACCGAGGTCGGCGACGAGCCGCCGCGCGCTCAACGAGTTCGGTTCGGTCACCACGATCCGGCTCGGGGAGTGCGCGGCGCGGTGCGCCTCGACGCCGGCCCGAAAGCTGGGCGCCAACTGGTGGTCGACCTCGAAGCCATCGGCGCGCAGATCGGCGACGAAATCCGCGATGGCGCGCGTGATCAGCGCGACGCGCGCCGGGTGCCACGGACGAGAAGCGATCTTGCTGGCCGCGGTCACCAGCAACACGCGATGCGTTGCGGGCGCCGCCGTCGCCAGCGCGCCGATCGCGCGATTCAGTTGGTCGCCGAACACCCAAACCGTCTCGCGCTTCGCCACGACGGCGCGGCGCCTGCGAGCGCCGCTCAAGGCGAGGCGCCGGCGCGGGCGCAGCCTGCGTTCGACGGGCGACCGCAGCGCCGCGGGTTCGAGGCGCGCGCTGATGCGCAGGGAATCACAGCAACCCGAGCGCGGCGTACGAGTCGCCCGTCGCCCGCAGCGTCTCGTCGACGCCGCGCGGCGCGAGGCCGAGCTCTTGCTTCGCGAGGACGCAATAGGCGCGGGGCGAGTCGTACGTCTTTTGCGTGGGCTCGTCGTCCGTCATCTCCTCGCCGCCAATCTCCTTGAGCGCGGGGAAGAGTGCGCGCAGCTTCGCTTGCAGCTGCCACGTGAACAGCTCGCCCGAGCGATCCGCGGCGGAGAGGATGTATCGCGAGCCGTTGCGGGAGACGGTGCTCTCCGCGGCGAGGCGATGCGCGCGTGCGACGTCGCGCACGTCCACCACGTTCCACAGCATGCGCCCGCCCTTCTTCGCCTTGAACGGGCTGCCTTGCAGCATGAAGCGCACGCAGTTCTGCCAGCTCCACGGCTGGTCGTGGTTCGCGCTCATCAGGGGACCGAGCACGTGCAGCGGCAGGATCGCCATCGCTTCGAAGCGCCCGCTCGCGCGCGCGGCGTCGTAGATCATCCGCTCGGTGTTTGCTTTCGCCATCGCGTACGCGATGTCGCGGCTCTTCGGGATGCTCTCCGCCGTCCACGCGCCGCGATATCCGTCGGGGTTGTCTCCGCACCAATCCTTCTCGGTGAACACGTAGCCCTCGGGTCGCGGGTGCCCGACCGCGGCGAACGAGCTCGTGAACACGAAGCGCCGCACCGTGCCGGCGCGCGCGACCGACTCGAGCACGTGCGCGTTCTCGGTGAAGCAGCCGTCGTAGACTTGTTGCGGCGTCTCGCGGTTGAAGCCGACGGCGGCGCCTGCGTGGATCACGGCGCCGCAGCCGGCGAACGCCGCGTCGTAGCTGCCGCGCGAGAAGAGATCGCCCGCGTGGAGCGAAACGCTGCCGCGCAGGTTCATCTCGTTCAGCGCGAGCAGATGCGCCGTCTTCGGGGCGCTCGACGGGTCCCGCACGCACGCGCGCACCGCGTAGCCTTGCTCCACGAGGTCGCGCACGATCCACGAGCCGATGTACCCGCTCGCGCCCGTGACTGCGAGGGGGCCGTGCGCGGGCGAGATGGCGAAGGCGTGCGGCATTGCGTTGCTCCTGCGCGCAGGCGCGGGGCTGTGTAGCGCGTTGCGGACGCCGCACTGCACGGTCACCCGCGGCGCGGCCCAGCAGCACGAAGTCGACGCCGTCGCTCAGCAGCGCAGCGAGAGCCAGTCCACTCACGTGCGCCTGGAGCCGATGGCCGGATTCGAACCGGCGACCTGCTGATTACGAAAGTTGTTAGGCGGGTTGCGATGTGCTGCGACGGACTGCGGCCCGTTGCTCCAAGTGCGCGAATTCTCTGCTGAAGCCGTGAATCTCCCGCTCCGACGGCATGCGCGGTGATAGCCTCGATTTCGCTTCCAACTGCTTCCCCCGTGCTTCCCCGGCGCTCGCGGTCGCGAGAGTTGTTATGGAGAACGCGGCTGCTGAAGCCGGAACGCGAGGAACCGCGTGGCGACTCTCACGAAGCGCGTGATCGATGCGATCCAGCCGAGTGAGCGTGAGCAGTTCATCTAAGACGACGCGCTCGCGGGCTTCGGAGTGCGCGTGAAGCCCTCGGGCGTGTGCACGTACATCGTGCAGTACCGAAACGCGCACGGGCGCACGCGGCGTCACGCGCTCGGCCGGCACGGCGCGCTCACGCCCGACGCGGCACGGAAGCTGGCGCGCCAGGTGCTTGGGCAGATCGCCGGCGGTGCCGACCCCGCGGCGGAGAGGAAGGCGCAGGAGAAGTCCTCACGCTCTTGCAGTTCGCTGAGCGCTACATGAGCGAGCACGCGCTCGTGAAGAAGAAGGCGTCGTCCGCGCGCTCGGATGAGCTCACGCTGCGCCTCTACATCCTCCCGAGGCTCGGCGCGCTGCCGCTCGCGGCTATCGCGCGCCCCGATGTCGCGCGCCTCCATCACGAACTGCGCGACAAGCCGACAACCGGGAACCGGGTCGTCGCGCTGCTCTCGAAGATGATGAATCTCGCCGAGCTGTGGGGAATCCGGCCGGATCACACGAACCCGTGCCGTCACATCCGCCACTACCCGGAGTCGCGCCGGCGCCGCTTCCTCTCGGGCGACGAGCTCGCGCGTCTCGGCCATGCGCTAGAGCACGGCGAGGCGCTCGGTCTCGCGGATAAGCCCGCGCTCGACGCGATTCGCCTGCTGCTCCTCACCGGCGCGCGCTGCGGCGAGATTCTCAACCTGCGTTGGGAGCACGTCGACCGTGAGCGCTGGGTGCTGAGCCTGCCCGACTCGAAGGCCGGCGCGAAGGAGATTCCGGTCGGTCGCGCCGCGCAGGTCGTGCTGAAGAACATCGAGCGCACGACTTCGCCTTGGGTGATTCCGGGCCGCGATCCGCGCGCGGCGCTCGTGAACCTCAACAAGGCGTGGCGGCGGATTCGCAAGCACGCCGAGATCGAGGATGTTCGCCTGCACGATCTGAGGCGCACGGCGGCGAGCGCGGGCGCTTCGGTCGGGCTCAGCCTCGAAACCGTCGGCCAGATTCTCGGCCACACGCAGGCCGCGACGACGAAGCGCTATGCGTTCCTGTTCGACGACGCGAAGCGCGAGGCCGCGGACCTCATGAGCGCGCGGCTCGCGGACGCGCTGAAGGCGAGGCCGGCGCTGCGGGTGGTTCTAAGCAGGAGCTGAAGCCGGCGCTGGTGCACCCGATCCGCCGAAGTGGTGCGTTTCAGCGAACTGCGGCGGACCGGATGCACCGTGAGGGCTTCCCGCGGAAGCCGTTCCCCGCAGGGTTAAATTAGGCATCGCTCTATTTAAGAGATCGACCTCCTGCTTAAATAGCGCCGGGCCGATCGAAAGATCTCTTCACAAGGAGGCCGGGATGCTCCGCGGCGCCACCGGAGAATGGGCCGTGACCCGGACTGGCGACGAGGTCGTCCGCGCATTCGTTCCCAGGGCGCTCCCTCCGGTTCCGCCGCTCGAAGTCGACGCGAGTCTCCAGGCTGTCCTCGACAGCGCACTCGTCGCGCTCGGTCGCCTCGACAGCGTGAGCGCGCTGCTGCCGGACCCCGCGCTCTTTCTCTACGCGTACGTCCGCAAGGAGGCCGTGCTCTCCTCGCAGATCGAGGGCACGCAGTCGTCGCTGTCGGACCTCCTTCTGTTCGAGATCGATGAAGCGCCTGGCGTGCCGCTCGACGACGTGGTCGAGGTTTCGAGCTATGTCGCCGCGCTCGAGCACGGGATCAAGCGGCTGCGCGAGGGCTTCCCGCTCTCGAACCGATTGCTGCGAGAAATCCACGGCGTGCTCCTCGCCAAGGGCCGAGGTGCGGACAAGCAGCCGGGTGAGTTCCGCCGCTCGCAGAACTGGATCGGCGGAACGCTGCCCGGCAACGCGACCTACGTGCCGCCGCCGCCCGATCGTTTCGAGGCGTGCATGGCGGAGCTCGAGCGCTTCCTGTACGACGACCCGGTGCGCGTGCCGGTGCTGCTGAAGGCAGCGCTCGCTCACGCGCAGTTCGAGACGATCCACCCGTTTCTCGACGGCAACGGCAGAGTCGGGCGACTCCTGATCACGCTGCTCCTGCACCACGACGGCGTGCTCAGCGAGCCGCTTCTCTACGTCAGCCTCTACCTGAAGAAACACCGCGCGGCGTACTACGAGCACCTTCAGCGCGTGCGAACGGACGGTG
>VGRF01000032.1 GCA_016875395.1 Deltaproteobacteria bacterium
GTCGTTTGCACCACGCGTAGTAGCCGCTGGGGGAGACACCCAAGACGCGGCAGAGCGTGATCACTCGATGTTGGGCCCGATGCGCGCTCACGAATTCGAAGACCCGGACGGCACCGAGCCGGTCTCCCGCGCGAACCAGGCCGCGGCTGTTTTCAGAATCTCGCGCTCCTCGCGGAGCGCCTTGTTCTCACGCCGCAGCCGCGCGAGCTCCTGCTTGTCGTCGGTCGTCAGGCCGTCGCTACGACGCTTCGCATCGCGATCGGCTTGCGCAACCCAGTTGCGGATCGCCTGAGCCGTCGGCTCGTACTGACGAGACAGCTCCTCGGGCGTCTTGCCCGAGCGAACCAGCTCCACCAGCCGAGCCCGAAGCTCGACCGGGCACGGCCCGTGATTCCCTTTCGCCATCGTGAACTCCTCGAACCCAAGTGTTCAGGTGTCCACGAAAACGGGGCAACTCCAGCCCGCCTGTAGGTGACGAAACGGTCTCGGTGGGGATTTGTGACAACGTCCGTTCGCGACTCAGCGGGAACTCGAGCTTGTTCTTCCTGTCCCCGCACGGTTGTGCGCTCCACCGGACTCCGCGAGTTCGACGATGCGCTTCGCAGGGTCGAGCGGAGTGCTCACGCGCGGCGGGAGGTTTGCGAGTCCGCCATCGCCGCCACCTTCAAGTACCGGAACAAGACCGGTCTCGACGTCGCGATCGAGGAACTGCGCGACTACCGCCGCGCGCGCGGCAGCCTCGACGCTCCTTGGCGCATGGCCGACTTGTGCCGCGGCGCACGCGTGATCCGGCCGTAGATCGAGGCCGGCCTGTGAGCCGAGAGCGCGCTGCGTCGATCCGCCAGCGGCTCCTCACCACGCTCACGCGCTACGCCGGCGCGCCGAGCTCGGCTGGCTGCGCGCGCGCCGCCGTGGGATCGTCGCGCTTCCACGCGGAGCACGGCATGTTGGGATCTCGCGGGCGAACAGCAGTTTGTTACGGGCGCGGCCAGCGGCATGGGCCGCACGCTGGCGGGGGTAGGAAGAGCAAACGCGATTTCCCGCCGGCTTGCGAACGAACGTCGTGACAAGTCGAGTCCCGACGAGACCGCTTCGTCGCCTATAGGCGGAGCTGATCAGAGCAACCGTAGGGCCTGGCGTGTGATGTAAGGGGAGAGCGACCGCTGTGCAGACCTTGAGTGTGGCGGCACTGGACAAACCGCTCGAACGACAACCGATTTTTTGGTTCTACGGCTGTGCTTCGGTTGCCTATGGCATCAAGGACAATGCCTTCAGCTATCTACTGCTGATCTTCGCCAACCAGGTGCTGCATGTACCGGGTTACCTCGCGTCCATCGCTCTCGCCATCGCCATGTTGTGGGATGCAGCCTCGGATCTTCTGCTCGGGCACTGGTCTGACAAGACCAGCAGCCGTTACGGCCGACGCCACCCGTTCATGTATGCAGCGCTGCTGGTATTGCCGGCGTGTTTCTATTCACTCTTTAATCCGGTCATCGACATCACGCCGGAAAACGCGTTCTGGTACGTGCTGGTGATGGCGCTCCTGATTCGCACCGGAACGACCCTCTTTGAAATCCCGTCTACGTCCTTGTTACCCGATCTCGAAAAGGACTACGACCGACGCAACAAGTGGCTGGCGCTGCGTCATGCCTTTGGCTGGTATGGCGGCAATGGCATCCACACCCTCAACTTCTTCTTCTGGGTCGGTGCCTACGGCGTCACCGTGGGGACCGGTTATGCGATCTACGGCGTGGTGGGCGCACTGGTGATCGCCGCCGCCATCATCGTTTCCGCCCTGGGTACGCAGAAGGCCGCGGCGGCACTGCCGCGACCCACCGAAGTGCTGCGGTGGAACGAGATCTCCCGAGAGATCCGCCAGATCCTGCAGTCCCTGCACAATCGCCATTTCGCGGCGCTGTTCGGTTTCGGCCTGACCGTTGGCGTCGCCACCGGGCTCGGCACCGCGTTGTACCTCTACAACACCACCTATTTCTTCGGCTTCAGTGGTCCACAGATCGCAACCACCGGCGTGTGTGTGCTGCTGTCACCCTGGATCGCGTACTTCCTCGGGCCCCACGTCGGCCGGCTCTTCGGCAAGAAGAAGGCCGCCATCGTCGCGTTCTCGGGCCGCCTCGTGTTGTACCCGATGCCCTATCTCCTGTTGCTGAGTGGCAACTGGCCAGCGATCGGGAGCTGGGAGAGCCTCGCCATCTACTCCGTGTTCATCGTGCTCGAAGTGGTGGGTGTGATCATCGGTGGCGTGATGCTCGATTCGATGATGGCGGATGTGGTCGAAGACAGTGAGTTGGCGACCAAGAGACGTTCCGAGGGGCTGTTCTTCGCGGCGCGGGGATTCGCCGCCAAGGCGGTATCCGCCGGCGGCATCATCGGCGCCGGCACCATCGTGTCGCTGGTGGGGCTGGATGACATCACGAGCGCCGCGCAGGTGACTCACGCCATCCGCGTCGACATCGCTTCGATCTTCCTGCCGGCCTATCTCGGCCTGTTCGTAACGGCACTGCTCATCGTGTCTCGCTACGGCATCGACCGCGACAAGCACGTCGCGAATCTTCGCGCGCTTCATCAGACGATGGATACACCGATCGAAGAGAAGATCGGACCCGCCTGACCGGAACCGCTACGGAGCAGGCGAAGAGGGCCCGCGCCAAACGAACTACATCGGTGGCACCGGTGATTCGAGCGGGCGCACCACGACAGCGACCGCCAGCGCATCCGCTGGTCTCACGGCGGGTCTTCGGCCCGGCGCGGCAGTTTCGCGGCAGCGCGCGCGCAGGCCGCGGGTCCAACGCGGCGCGACGGTGTCACGTCGCGCATGCGCCGGGGCACACTTGCACCCGAGTCGAGGTTCCGATGTTCGCAGTCGTGAGCGCGCTCCCGTAGCTCTTCGTCGGAGCGGCGTGGGGAGGCTGGCTCGGCTTCGCGCTGGCCGAGATGAATACGTCCGTCTCGGACGCACACGGCCGCGTGCTGCTCGCATGGATCTCCGGGCTCGGCGCCGCGTGCGCGCTCGCGATCCCGCTGCAGCTGGCCGCGGTCGCGCGCCTCTCGGGCGGCCGGCGCGAGAGCTCGTTCGCGCTCGGCCTGCTCTGGGTCGCGATCGTCGGCATTGCGCTGGCGGCGACCGCGTCGATCGAATCGGGAGCCGTGCGCTGGCTGATTCGCGCAGCCATCGCTGCTGGCGCGGCGTTCGCGGTCACGCGCGTGCGCCGCGAGCTGCCGCGCGCGCTCGAAGCCGTGCTCGCACTCAGTGTCGTCGCGCTCGCGCTCGCGCTGAACGCGCGCGCGGTGGCGCGCATCGACGCGAACTCGATCCCGGTCACGACGTCGGCACCTCCCGCGCGGGAAGCGAGCGAACACCCGCTCGTGGTGATCGGCCTCGACGGGCTCGAGTGGGACAAGCTGAACGCGGGCATCGCGGCGGGCACGCTGGCGAACTTTCAGCGCGTGGTGGAGCGCTCGCTGCGATCGCACCTCGAGACGTTCGAGCCCACCTGGTCACCGATCATCTGGAACACGATCTCGACCGGGCAGTACGCGCAGCGCCACCACATCCTGCACTTCGCCGAGCAGCGGTTCCCCGGCATGCGCTGCGGCGCGCAGCGGCTGCGCTCGGACTCGGCGCTCACGCCCGAGTTCGGCGGTCTGCGACGCCTGTTCACGCTCGCCTACGACGCGGGCTTGATGCAGGAGCTGCCGATCACGGGCTGCAACCGCAAGGTGCCCGCGTTCTGGGACATGGTCTCCGCGGCGGGCGGCAGCGTCGCGGTCGTGAACTGGTGGGCGAGCTGGCCGGCGTATCCGGTTCGCGGCCAGCTCGTTTCGGACAACAACCCGGCGCGCGCCGCCTATCAGAACACCGAGGGCCACGGGAATCTCGAGGACATCGGCATCACCGAGCCGCCCGAGCTGCTGGATCGGCTCAGCAAGCTCCAGGTCGCGTTGCCGAGCGAGGCCGAGATGCTCGCCGGCGATCTGTTTCGCGACTTGACGCCGGAGGCGAAGGCGAAGCTCGTGGGGGTCGGCGAGCAGATGACGGTGCTCCCGATCATCGTGCGCTCGGACGAGTTCATGTTCCGCGCGACGCGCGACTTGATCGCGAGCGAGCGCCCGCAGCTCGCGGTGATGTACGCGACCGGCGTCGACAACCTGAGCCACCGCAAGGTGCTCGGCCCCACGGTGATCGACCGCTACTACGAGCGCGTGGACGCCTTGTTAGGGGAGCTGCTCGCGGCGACGCCGCAGGACGCGCGCATTCTGATCGTGTCGGATCACGGCTGGGTCTACACCGATGCCGGCTACGGCCACGCGGAAGCGCCCCCCGGCGTGTTCATGCTCTCCGGCCCGGACATCACGGCGGGCGAGCTGGGTCGGCTTCCTCACGTGCGCGACGTCGCGCCCACCGTGCTCGCGCTGCTCGGCCTTCCGCCGAGCGCCGACATGCCGGGTCGCGCGATCGAAGAGGCGCTGCCCGCGGGCGTCGCCGCGCGCTGGTCGCAGCGCAAGCCGCACGCCTACGCGTCGCTTGACGGCGCTGCGATCGAGCGCGCGGGCAGCGCGGAGCTGCAGGACGAGACGATCGAGCGGCTGCGCGCGCTCGGCTACGTCGAGTAGCGCCTCACCGGCCTCGCAGCATCAACCCCTCGGGCTCGAGCCCCAACAATGCGCGCCCCGCGTCGTCGATGTGGTGCGAGGCGACCGTCGTGTGCTGGCGTACCACGCGCACGTCGCGCGCGATGCGCTCGAGCGGATGGCCGAGTTGGTTCGCGGTCGTGCCGGCGGCGTCGCATACGAGGTCGACGGCCTCCGCGCAGCCGCGCGCAGCGTCCGAGCACGCGATCTGGAACAGCGCGCGCTCTCGCGTCGTGACGTGCGCCCCCATGCGCACGCGCTCCCACAGCTCCGCGACCAGCTCGAACACGAGCGCGCGCGCCGCACGCACGCGCACCTCGGCGAGGGCGACCGCGCGGTGCGCGGCGCCGCGCGTGCGCAGCGTCGCCGAGCTGAAGCGCGGCACCTTGCCTTCGGCGAGCGCGACGAAAGCGTCGATGCCCGCGCGCGCGATGCCGAGGCACACGCCGACTTTGTTGTACGCGAGGCGCGAGCCGAGCGGGAAACGCAGGAACGGCGAGTCGCCGCGCGTCGCGCCGATCGGCGACACGATGCGCGCGTCCGGCACGAAGACGCCGCTGAGCCGCACGTCGTGTGAGCCTGAGCCGCGCAGGCCGCCCACATGCCATGTATCGAGGATCTCGAAGTGCGGCGCTTCGACCATCGCGTACACCGGAATCGCGCCGGGCTTCGGCGCGCCGTTCTCGTGTGGCAGCACGAGTCCGCCGAACGCCGAGCTGTTGTGGCACCCGCTCACGAACTGCCACTGGCCCGTCACGCGGTAGCCGCCGCTCTCGCGCTCGGCGCGACCAACTGCCGCGGTCGAGCTGCAGAAGATCGCGCGCGGGTCGGCGATCAGCTCCGGGCAAGTCGTGAACGCCGGCGCGATCAGCCCGAACGACTCGATGCCGATCATCAGGTTCCAGCCGGCGCTGCCGTCCGCGGTAGAGATCGCCTCGATCACCGCGATCTGCTGCATCGGATCGGAGTCTTCGCCGTGAAACTCTTTCGGCGCGCCGAGCCGGTAGAGCCCGGCTTCTGCGAGCGCGAGCGCAACGGCGCGCGGCAGGCGCCGCTCGCGCTCAGCTTCGTCTGCGTGCGCGCGCACGAGGGGCTGGAGATCACGCGCGCGCTGGACGGGATCGCTGGCGCCGGTGGGCATGACGGCTCCTCAGGGACGCGAGCATACGGCGACCCACCGCGGCCGAGTCGCGCCTGCGTGCTTCAGATCTCTCGCCCCGCGCGATGTCCCTGCGCAATCGCCCCCGGGAGCAGTCCCGCCTCGCACGCATCGCCGACGACCACCGCGCTGATGCCGAGCGCCTCGATCTCGCCGGCGAGCGCGCGGTTGGGTCGCTTCGCGAGCGAGGTCACCACCACGCTTGCGCTCACGGGCTCCTGCGGGCTCGCGCCGCGCGTAGTGCCTAACAAGCAGCGCTCCCGCTCGATCGCGCGCAGCGTCGCGCGCGTGCGCAGCGTGAAGCGCCCGCTCGCCTCGAGGCGCTCGCGCGCAGGCCGCGCCACGAGCGCGCTCTCCATCAGCGGCGCGAAGCGCGAGTGCGGCGTCGCGAACGTGACGTTCAAGCCGTGCGCCGCGAGGAGCTCCGCAGCACCGATCGCTTCGTACGCGCCGACCTCGTCGTACACGAGCGCGTGCGCGCCCATGCCCTCGACCGGACCGCTCGCCACGAGGTCCTTCGCCGCGACGACGTGGGGAAGCTGCGCGCCGGGGATGTCGGTCAGCGCGGGCAGGGCGCCGGTCGCCACGATCACCGCGTCAGCCGCGAAGCCGCGCACGTACGCAGCATCGACGCGAACGCCGAGCTTCACGTCCACGCCGAGGCGCGCGATCTCGCGCGCGAGCCAGTCCGCGATGTCGCCGATGCTCTCGTGGTGCGGTGCGCGCCGCGCGATGCGCAGCGTGCCGCCGAGCGCGTCGCTCGCCTCCGCGAGCACGACGCGATGCCCGCGCAGCGCAGCGATGCGCGCCGCTTCCAAGCCGGCGGGCCCGCCTCCGATCACGAGCACGCGCTTGGGCTGCGCTGCGCGTTCGAGGAGGTCCTCCGAAAGCGTGAGCTCGCGCCCGGCAGCGACGTTGACGGTGCAGCCGAGGCGGCCCGTCGCGAGGCCGCCGACACATCCCTGATTGCAGCCGATGCACGGCCGCACCTCGGACGCGCGTCCCGAGACGGTCTTCCGCACGATCTCGGCGTCCGCGATGTGCGCGCGCGTCATGCCGACCAAGTCCGCGACGCCGTCCTCGAGCACGCGCTCCGCCTCCGCGAGCGTGCGGAAGCGCCCCGTCACGATGCGCGGCAGCGTCGTCAGGGCGGTGAGCGGCGCCGCGTGTGCGAGCTCGTAGCCGCTGGGCTCGTGCATCGCGCCGATGATCTTGTGCGGGTTCTCGCTACTGCCGTGCGAGACGTTCAGGTAGTCGACGACACCCTCGCGAAGGACGCGCTCCACGATCGCGCGGTGCTCCTCCACGTTGAGGCCACCCGGGCGATTGTGCGGTCCGACGCGCGTGCCGAGTGGAACGCGCGGGCCGATCGCATTGCGCACCGCGCGCAGCACTTCGAGGTAGAAGCGCATGCGGTTCTCGAACGAGCCGCCGTAGGCGTCCTCGCGCCGATTCGTGTGCGGCGAAAGAAACTGCTGGATCAGGTAGCCGTGCGCGCAGTGCACCTCGACGCCATCGAGGCCGCCGGCCACCGCGCGCCGCGCCGCGGCCGCGAACGCCTCGACCATCGCGGCGATCTCGCCGAGGGTCATCGCGTGGGTTTGCGCGTTGTTGTTGGGATTCACGAGCTCCGAAGCAGACCACGGCTTCTCGCCTGGCGCTCCGAGATCACTCCCGAGATGATTCAGCTGTGAGAAGACGCGCATCCCATGCGGCCGCACGGCGCGCATCAACAACTCGTACCGGGGAATGATCGAGTCGTCCCATGCGTTCAGCGTCATCGGGCCCGAAGGATGGATGCCCGACGCCTCGAGCATCGACAGCCCGACGCCGCCGCGCGCGCGGGCTTCGTGGTACGCGATGAGATCGTCGCTCAGCGCGCCCCCGCCGAGGTTCGTGCCGTGTGCCGTCCGCACGACGCGGTTCTTGATGACGACGCCGTTGATCGCGATGGGGGAGAGGACGCGATCGAGCAACACCACGAGCTCAATCCACGATCGCTGGATACACGATGCTCTTCAGCTGCCCGCGGAAGTTGAACGTGCCGCTCGGCATCAGCTGCACCATGAAGATCACGGCGAGGTCTTCCTTGGGGTCGACCCAGAACGCGGTGCTCGCTGCGCCGCCCCAGGCGTATTCGCCCGCGGAGCCGATGGTCTGCGCCTTGGCGAGGTCCATCGTCACGGAGAAGCCGAGGCCGAAGCCGACGCCGTCGTAGGCGATCTGGCTGAACTGACCGCCGACGTTCATCCGCGTGATGTCGCGGCCCTCGGGCAGGTGGTTCATCGACATCAGCTCGATCGTCTTGCGGCCGAGGATGCGCGCGCCGCCCAGCGCGCCGCCGTTCAGCAGCATCTGGCAGAAGCGCGCGTAGTCGCGCGCGGTCGAGACGAGCCCGCCGCCGCCCGAGAGGAACGCGGGCGGCTCGGCGAAGATGCTCTTCATGCGGTCGTCTTCCACGCGCAGCGACTTGTCCGGCATGCGCGTGTAGTTCGTGCTGAAGCGATCGAGCTTCTCCGCCGGCACGAAGAACGCGGTGTCGACCATGCCGAGGGGCTCGAAGATCTCCTCGCGCAGGAACACGTCGAGGCGTTTGCCGGAGATGCGATCGATCAGGTGCCCTAACACGTCGGTCGAGACCGAGTAGTTCCAGCGCGTGCCCGGCGAGAACTCGAGCGGCAGCTTCGCGAGCGTGGCGATCATCTCGTCGAGCGACTTGTCGCGCTCGCCGATGCCGAGCCGCCGATACGCGCGGTCGACGTTGGTGCGCTCCATGAAGCCGTACGTGAGCCCCGACATGTGCGTGAACAGGTCGCGCACGCTCATCGCGCGCTCGCACGGGCGAGTTGCGAAGGTGGGGTGATTGCCACCGTCGAACACGCGCAGGTCGCGCCACGCGGGGATGAAGCGGTGCACCGGATCTTCGAGTTGGAACGCGCCGCGCTCGTAGAGCGTCATCAGGGCGACGCTCGTGACCGGCTTCGACATGGAGTAGATGCGGAAGATCGTGTCGTCGCGCATCGGCACGCCGCGCTCGCGGTCCGCGAGGCCCTGCGCCTTCAGGTACGCGATGCGCCCGCGCCGCTGCACGAGCGTGAGCGCGCCCGCGATCTTCTTGTCCGCGAGATAGCGCCGCTCAAGATGCTCCTCGATGCGCGCGAGGCGTGCCGAGGAGAGTCCGACTTCTTCGGGGCGTGCGAGGTCCATGCGCGGGCTCCTTCGCCGCGCACGGTATCTCGCCTCCGCTCAACCCTTCACGCACACCACCTGGCGCAGCTCGTGCACCACCTCGACGAGGTCGCGCTGCGCTTCCATCACCGCGTCGATCGGCTTGTATGCCGCCGGCGTCTCGTCGATCACGTCCGCGTCCTTGCGGCACTCGACGCCCGCGGTCGCCGCCGCGTGGTCCTCGAGCGAGAAGCGCCGCTTCGCTTCCGCGCGCGACATCGCGCGGCCCGCGCCGTGCGAGCAGCTGTGGAAGCTCTCGGCGTTGCCCTTGCCGCGCACGATGTACGAGCGCGCGCCCATCGAGCCGGGGATGATTCCGAGCTCGCCTTCGCGAGCGCGCACCGCGCCCTTGCGCGTCACGAGCACGTTCTCTCCGTAATGACTCTCGCGCGCGACGTAGTTGTGGTGGCAGTTCACCGCGACGTCGGTCGCCGCGAACGGCCGCAGCCCAGCCGCGCCGAGCGCCGCGAGCACGTGGCTCATCATCAGGCGCCGGTTCGTCATCGCGAACTCCTGCGCCCAGCTCACCGCTTCCACGTAGTCGTCGAAGGGCTCCGTGCCTTCGGGGAAGTAGGCGAGGTTGCGATCGGGCAGCTGGATGAACCAGCGCTCCATGTCCTTGCGCGCGAGCTCGATGAAGTAGGAGCCGATGCGGTTGCCGACGCCGCGCGAGCCCGAGTGGAGCATCACCCACACGCGCTGCGCCTCGTCGAGGCACACCTCGATGAAGTGGTTGCCCGTGCCGAGCGTCGCGAGGTGCACGCGATGGTTCGAGCTCTTCACCGCGGGGTGCTTCTCCGCGATGCGCTCGAACGCGGGCGCGAGCTGCGCCCACGCCTCGTTCACCGCGTCCGGCGCTTCGCCCACGAGCCCTTGTCGCGACCGCCGCGCGAGCGCGAGAGCCCGTGCGGCACCGCGCGCTCGATCGCGTCGCGCACGCCGAACAGGTGGTCAGGCAGATCGCTCGCCACGAGCGTGGTCTGCACCGCCATCATTCCGCAGCCGATGTCGACGCCGACCGCGGCCGGCACGATCGCGCCGCGCGTCGGAATCACGGAGCCGACGGTCGCGCCGATGCCCCAGTGCACGTCCGGCATCGCGGCGACCCAGCCGTGGATGAACGGCAGCCGCGCCACGTTCTCGAGCTGCGCGCGCGCCTCGGCTTCGAAGGGCACGCCTCGCGTCCAAGACTTGATCGGAACGCCGCCCTCGGGCCGCATCACTTCGTAGCTGGGCTCGCGCACGCGCCGTGATTAGCGGAAGCGCGCTACCCGTAGTACGTCGATCCGAGGAGCCGCAGCATGCTCACGAGCTTCTTGCAGCGCCCCATCTTTCAGTACGCCTGGGTGGTGAACGACCTCGACGCCGGCGCGAGGCGCTGGGCCGAGCTGTTCGGCGCGGGCCCGTTCTTCACTGCGCGCCGCCACAAGGCGGAGGGCTACTTCCGTTATCGCGGCAAGCCCGAGGAGTGCGAGCTCTCCTACGCCTTCGCCTACTGCGGGCCCGTGCAGATCCAGCTCATTCAGCTGCACGACGAAACGCCGTCGATCTTCCGCGAGATGTTCAAGCCCGGCGAGGAGGGCTTCCATCACGTCGGCATCCTCAGCGAGAACTTCGCCGCGGACAAGCAGCACTTCCTCGATCGCGGCCTCGACCTCGCCGTCGAGATGTGGAGCGGCGCCGACGTTTGTTACTTCGACGCGCGCAAGCAGATCGGCTGCTTCGTCGAGATGCACGGCGACTCGAAGATCATCCGCGAGATCTTCTCGGGTTGGCAGACGGCGCACGAAGGCTGGGACGGGCGCGACCCCGTGCGCGAGCCGAACGGGCCGCGCATCGAGAAGCGGAAGTAGCCGCGTGGAGCCCGGCCGCGTGGTCACGTGGCTCGGCCTCGAGGTGCGCGACGAAGCGGAGTACGCCCGCTATCGCGCGGCGATGACGCCGATCCGCGAGCGCTACGGCGGCCGCTTCGAGCACGACTTCGCGATCGCGCGCGTGCTGCAGTCGAGCGCGAGCGAGCGCATCAACCGCGTCTTCGCGCACTCGTTCCCTGACGCGGAGAAGCGCGCCGCGTTCTACGCGGACCCCGCGTATCAACGCGTGCGTGCGGCGCACTTCGAGCCCGCGGTCGCGAGCACGCATCGGCTCGCGCTGTTCGTCGCAACGTAAGGACCGCGCGTTCAGCGAAGCGGCGGCGACTCCTTGAGCTTGGCTCGCATCGCGTCGAACGTCTCGGCGTTGGAGGGCGCGATGTTCGGACGACCAACCATCACGCCCATCGTGATCGTTCCCTGTACGTAGTAGACGTCCCCAGCTGCAACCTCGAGGTGAAGTTCGTCCTTCGCCTCGGAGTGAACGGTGAACTTGTGCGGGCCGGCATCGAACGCAACGGCGAAGTAGCTGCCAACGGTGAGCTTGCCGAGTTCGCGTTCCCCCTCGCGCACGATGAATCGAATCGCGCCGCCCATGAAGTTGCGCGGGCGGAAGAACACCACCACCCCTTGGTTCGGCCCCGCGAGAGACTCGAAGTCGAAGGCCGGAGGGGCGGGAGTAGGCACTTCCGCCGTGGCCGCAGCCGGCTCTTCTTGGGTCGTTGTAGCCGCGGGTTCCGCGGGAGCCGGCGCGGGGCTCGGCGTTGCGCACGCAAAGCTCGCTGCAATGGCTGCGATCAGCAGCGTGTGGGCGTTGCCCTTACTCATCGTCATCAGACGTGTTCTCCGGCGGGGCTGAGGGGATGGGTGGTAGGCGCACATCGTCCGCAACGATCGCGACCATCTCGGTGCCTGCGGCAATCACGATGTTCCCACCGCGAATGAAGATCCCGGGGAGGCCGATCGCAATCGAGACTGCTCCCGCGATGTCAGTTCGGCTCTTTCCGTTGTCCGCGATGAAGCTGCGCAGCGGGACCTCTCGATCGCCCACCGAGGCGCGCCGCGCGGTTGCGATCAGCTCACCCGCTTTCCCGATCCACCCGGCCTTCTCGGCATGCACGATCTCGCCTTCCGCGCTCGTGCCGGCCGGAATCACGACGTGACCGTCAACGGTGACGGGCGACAGCACGGTGAGTCGAAACTTGTCGCCGCGCTGACTGAGGTGGGAACCGATTTCTTGCTACAGTCGGACGCGGACTTCGTTGCCCGCCGGAAGAGTCAACTCAGCGGTGGGCGGGTTGACCTCGATGGCCGTCTCGATGAGCAGCGGTACATCCACGGCCGCGGGCTGGTCTTGTGCGACTGCCGCGCCCGCAATGAACAGGGCGAGAGCCGAGCAGCAGATCCGCCGTGAAGACAATTTCACAACGTCAATCCTCTCCGCTGTTCGGTGGAGGCGCAAGGAAATTCCCACTCCTTCACGACTTCGCGAGCGCGCGCCGCAGCGCGTCCTGCGCCTCGCGCGCTCCGCGCTGGGAGACCTCGGCGCTCGCGATCAAGGCCGAGCCGTGGAAGGTGCCCGGGAAGTTGTGCAGCTCGACGGGCACGCCGGCCTGGAGCAGCCGCAGCGCGTAGAGGATGCCCTCGTCGCGCAGCGGGTCGAACTCCATGGTGGAGACGTACGCCGGCGGCAGACCTGTTAGGTCCTTCGCGCGCGCGGGCGCTGCGTAGGGCGAGACCTCGCCCGCGTGGTTCGGCCCGAGGTAGTGCTTCCAGCTCCACACCGCGTTGGGGCGATTCCAAAGCGGCGTGTCGGTGAAGGCGAGCATCGAGGGCGTGTCGAGCCGGTCGTCGAGCTCGGGGATCTCGAGCAGCTGGAAGCACAGCGCGGGAAAGCCGCGATCGCGCGCGATCAGTGCCGTGCCCGCCGCCAGCCCACCTCCCGCGCTCTGGCCCGCGATCGCGATGCGCGCCGAGTCGACGCCGAGGTCCGCCGCGTGCCGCGCGGTCCAGCACAGCGCGGCGTAACAATCCTCGACGCCTGCCGGAAACGGATGCTCGGGTGCGAGCCGGTACTCGACCGAGACGACGACCGCATCGAGCGCGGCAGCGGTGACCTGGCACCACGCGTCCATCATGTCGATCGAGCCCATCAAGAAACCGCCGCCGTGAATCTCGAACACGCAGCCGCGCGGCCCGCTCGCGGCGGCGCGCGGTGTGTAGATGCGCACGGGCACCTGCGGCGCGCCTGTGGGGCCGGGCACGAGCGCGTCGCGCTTCACGACGTCCGCGCGATCGGGCGGCGGCGGAAACATCGCGAGCCGCGCCGCGCGAATCTCGCGGATCGACTCGACCGTCGAGAGGTTCGAGAGCGTGGGCATGTTCGCGATCAGCGGTGCGAGCTCACGGTCGTAGCGGTGGGTGGGCATGGGGAGCGAGGCTAGAGCGAGGGCCCCGCGATTTAAGCGACCCCATACTTCATCGAGCGCACGCATAAAGAGCGCGTTCAGCGGCGCGATGTCGCTCGGCCTGCGCTCGTAGAGAGGACGCAGAGCTTCGTGACGCGCGAGCTCGCTCTCGATGAACGCGCTGATCGCTGGAATGCGCGGTCCATCGCTGAGCTCGCGGCCCGCGCGCTTGTCGGCGAGCAGCGCATCGATCGCCGCGCGCACTGGCACATCGCCAACGGTCGCTTCGACGAGTGCGCCGAACTCCATCGGCACGGGACCGAGGCCAGCCTCGATCCAGCGCACGGCGAGCAGCGGGCGGAGCACGTAGAAGTACTTCTTCGTCCACACGCGCTCGCCGCGGAGGTGTTCGCGAAAGTTGCCGCGAGCCATGTGCAGGTAGTGGTACGTCGCCGAGTCCGCACGGAAGTACTCCGCGAGCGCCGTACGCAGCTGCGCCGCGAGCGTGCCTTCCTCGCGGTACACGATCGGCGACTGGACCCACTCGAACAGGGGCGGGTTCGACTTCCGTAACAACTGAAGCGCTTTGCGCAGGTCCCAACCATTCACGTCCCAGACGCCCTCGATCGGGGCCTCGATCACGTCGCGCTGATCCTCGAGGTCCACTCGCAGATAGAACTCGCGCGGGCGCAGGTAGAGGAAGCGCACGTCGAAGTCGGAGTCGGCGGACGCGAAGCCCCATGCGCGACTGCCCGACTCGCATGCGAACACGACGCGCACCTCGTTGGCGCGCTCGATCGCGGCGAGCCGGTCCACGATCTCGTTCCAGGCGTCGCTGGGAATCGAGGGATGCATCGGAGCAGCTTACTCGCGACGATGCGCGCCTCCCGCATCCGGCGCATCATGCGCGGCTCATCAGGAGATCCGCGTGGGCAATCTCGTCGTGACGGAGCAGCGCGGGGCGACGCGCATCTTGCGCCTCAATCGCCCCGAGGCGCGCAACTCGCTCTCGCCGGAGCTGATCGGCGAGCTCGGCGCGGCGCTCGACGACGCGGTGAAGGACGACGCGGTGCGCGCCGTGATTCTCACGGGCACCGGCGACCGCGCGTTCTGCGCAGGCATGGATCTGCGCGCGTTCGCGGAGGGACGCACCGCGCGGATCGCGGGCGGCCCGGATCCGATGGCGGCGTTCGGGAAGTTCATTCGCGACAGCATCCCGAAGCCGATCATCGGCGCCGCGCAGGCGACCGCGGTCGCGGGCGGCTTCGAGTTGCTGATGGCGTGCGACCTGATCGTGGCCTCGTCGGCCGCGCAGTTCGGAATCCCCGAGGCGAAGCGCGGCCTGTTCGCGGCCGGCGGCGGCGTGTTTCTCAGCAAGCGCATTCCGCTCGCGCTCGCCCTCGAGCTGGGCATGACCGGCGACGTGATCTCCGCGCAGCGCGCACTCGAGCTCGGCCTCATCAACAAGGTCGTCGCGCCGGACCAAGTGATCGCCGAGGCGCTCGCGCTCGCAGACCGCATCGCGGAGAACGGCCCGCTCGGCGTGCAGGCGACGAAGGAGTTGATGCGCCTCGCAGTCGCGTCGACGCTCGCGGAGGCCGAAGCGCGCCAGCGCGTGCTGCAGCCGAGAGTGTTCGCCTCGGAGGACGCGAAGGAGGGCAGCCTCGCGTTCGTGGAGAAGCGGAAGCCAATCTGGAAGGGCCGCTGATGCCCGTTGCGATGATTACCGGCTCCGCGCGCGGCATCGGCGCGGCAATCGCGCGCAAGCTCGCTGCCGACGGATTCGCGGTGGGCGTGTGCGACCTGAACGGCGAGGGCGCGGCGGTGACGGCTCGCGACATCGCCGAGAGTGGTGCGCGCAGCGCGAGCTGCGGCGTCGACGTGTCGGACGCGCGCTCGGTCGCCACGTGCGCCGACGCGTTCGAGGCGAAGCTCGGCCCGATCGACGTGCTCGTGAACAACGCGGGCATCGACGTGCCCGCGTTCTTCATCGACTCGAAAGAAGTGGACTGGGATCGCCTCTGGGCCGTCAACGTGAAGGGCGTGCTGCACTGCACGCAGCGCGTGCTGCCGAGCATGATCGAGCGCAAGCACGGGCGCGTGATCAACATCGCGTCGGACGCGGGGCGCGTGGGCGCCGGCGGCGAAGCGGTCTACAGCGCGACGAAGGGCGCCGTGCTCGCCTTCACGAAGGCGCTCGCGCGCGAAGTCGCGCGCCACGAGATCACGGTGAACGCGGTCTGCCCGGGCGCGACCGACACCGCGCTGCTCGCGCTGCTCGGCGACTTCAACCCGAAGCTCCACGCCGGCCTGACGCGCAGCATCCCGCTGCGGCGCGTCGGCCAGCCCGAGGACGTCGCCGGCGCGGTCGCGTACCTCGCGAGCGAGGCGGCTTCCTACGTCACCGGCCAGTCGCTCTCGGTGAGCGGCGGCCTGACGATGCTCTGAGCTCTGGGGACCGCTGCGTGGAGACTTGGCAGCTCATCGCCCGCGAGGGCATCCGCGACACGATCTCGCGCTACACGTGGTGCAGCGAGTTCATGGACAGCGCGGGCTTCGCGGATTGCTTCACCGCGGACGCGGTCCTCGAGATCAAAGACGGCGCGACGTATCACGGGCGCGACGGCGTCGTCTCGATGATCACGGGCGTGCGCGACCGCACGCGCGAGCTGGCGCCCGTAACGAGTGGCGCGCCCGCCGTGATGCGCCACCACGTCTCGTCGATTCGCATCGAGCTCGACGGCCGCGAGCGCGCCCGCGCGTTCTCGTACTTCGCGGTGTTCGTGCCGCCGCACGGGCATGATCACTGGGGCCGCTATGCGGATGAGCTCGTGCTGGAGCGCGACGGCCGCTGGCGTTTCGCGCGCCGCCGCGTGAGCGTGGACGGCGCGGTCGCGGCTTCCAAGATGTTCCCGCTGCCGAAGTCCTGATCACTCGGGGTCGCGATGCACAAACGGGTCACGTTCACGGGCTTCGAGGGCATCTCGCTCGCGGCAGACGTCTACGGCGACGACGCGGCATGGCCCGTTCTCATGATGCACGGCGGCGGCCAGACGCGGCACGCCTGGGGCAACACCGCGGAGCTGCTCGCGCGCGCGGGTTGGCGCGCGGTGTCGCTCGATCTGCGCGGCCACGGCGACAGCGCGTGGGCGAAGAATGGCGACTACTCGTTCACGAGCTTCGGCGCGGACTGCATCGCGGTGTGCGATGCGCTGGGGAAGCCGCCCGTGCTCGTGGGAGCCTCCCTCGGTGGCGTCTCGGCGATCCTCGCGGAGGGCAACAGCGACCGCGTCGTCTCGTGCGGGCTCGTGATCGTCGACGTCACGCACCGCAACAACCCCGAGGGCATCGACAAGATCAAGCACTTCATGATGTCGGGCCTCGGCGGCTTCGCGTCGCTCGAAGAAGCCGCCGCCGCGATCGCCGCGTACACGCCGCACCGGCGGCGCAGCCCGAATCCCGAGGGCTTGAAGAAGGTGCTGCGCCAGCGCGAGGGCCGCTGGCATTGGCACTGGGACCAGGCGTTCATGCAGCGCAAGGGCGTCGAGGTGCCCGCGCCGGACTTCGGCGATGTCTTCGAGCTCGCGCTCGCGCGCATTCGCGTACCCACGCTGCTCGTGCGCGGGAAGCTCTCGGATGTTGTTACGGAAGAAGGCGTCCAGGACTTCCTCGCGAAGATTCCCGGCTCGAAGCTCGCCGACGTGAGCGACGCCGCGCACATGGTCGCCGGCGACCAGAACGACGCGTTCTCGAGCGCGGTGATCGAGTTCCTGGAGAACGAAGTGAGACCGCAGCTCGCGCGCGGCTGACCTCAACCCGGAGACGAAGGGGTCAGGCCCCGGTGTTTCCACGATTCACGGAGACTGCATGACGACCACCTATCCGCTCCCCCACGCCTCGCTCGACCTCACTGGCCAAGTCGCGTTCGTGACGGGCTGCTCGGCCGGCCTCGGCGTGCGCTTCGCGAAGGCGCTCGCGGCGGCGGGCGCGAAGGTCGCGATCACGGCGCGGCGCAAGGATCGCCTCGAAGCGCTCGCGCAGGAGATTCGCGCCGCGGGCGGCGAGTGCGAGCCGATCGCGCTCGACATGCAGGACCCGAAGCAGATCGTCGCGGCGGTCGATCGAGCCGAGCGCGCGCTCGGGCTCGTCACGATTCTGGTGAACAACGCCGGCATCCCCGACGCGCAGCACGCCGCGAAGATGTCGCTCGATCTCGTCAACGCCGTGTTCGACACGAACCTGCGCGGCCCGTTCATCCTCTCCTGCGAGGTCGCGCGGCGGCTGATCGCCGCGAAGCAGCGCGGGCGCATGGTCAACATCTCGTCGATGGGCGCGTTCCGTTATCAGGGCGGCGGCGGCGCGGCGCTCTACTCGATTACGAAGGCCGGCATCGTGCGCATGACGGAAGCGCTGTCGGCAGAGTGGGCGGGCTTCGGCATCAACGTGAACTGCATCGCGCCGGGCGCCTTCCAGTCCGAGATGATGGACGGGATGCTCTCGCGCATCGGTGACATCTCGAAGGGCTTCCCGCGCAAGCGCGTGCTCGATCCCGCGCTGATGGACTCGACGCTGCTGTATCTCGTCGCCCCGTCGTCGGAAGCCGTTACGGGCACCACGATCAAGATCGACGACGGGCAGGGGCCGAAGTAGCGGGGAGGGCCACGTGGCCGAGGCAGCGCGCGCACCGAGTCTCGAAGAGCTCGCGCAGCGCGCGACTGCGGCCGTGCAGGCGCGCTTCGCGCGTGCGCGCGTCGGCGGCGTGACGCCACTGCTCGGCGGCACGTCGAGCCTCACGTACTCGGCAGAGCTTCAGCACGCGAGCGGCGATCGCCGCGTCGTGATCAAGGTCGCGCCGCCCGGGGTTCCCCCCGTGCGCAATCGCGACGTGCTGCGGCAGGCCCGCGTGCTTCACGCGCTCGTCGGCGCACGCGGAGTGGCTGCGCCCGAGGTGTTAGGGGAAGACGCGGGCGCGCCGGTCGCGATTCCGCCGCTGTTCGTGATGTCGTTCGTGCCGGGCGAGTCCTACGAGCCGTGCCTCACGAGCGCGGAGCCGAGCGCGACACGCGCCCAGCTCGAAGCGCGCTACTTCGCGGCGGCGCCCATGCTCGCGGCGCTGCACGCCGTCGCGCCGAGCGACGCGCGCATCGCGAGCGAGCCGGTGCAGGACCTCGCCAGCGAGCTCGCGCGCTGGCAGAAGGCGTTCGCCTCGTGTGAGGACGACCTGCGCGCGAACGAGAACGAGGTGCACGCCGCGCTCGCGAGCGCGCTGCCAGAGGAGGCGCCCGCGCGCATCCTCCACGGCGACTACCGGCTCGGGAACATGCAGTGCGAGGGCGAGCGCATCGGTGCGCTAATCGACTGGGAGATCTGGTCGCTCGGCGACCCGCGACTCGATCTGGCGTGGTTCCTGTGGAACTCGAATCCGGCGCACCCGAGTTGCTCGCGAGCGAACGCCCCGGCGCCGGCGCAGGCCGCGTTGGTCGCCGCGTACGAAGAGGCGACGGGCTCGCGAGCGCGCGATCTCGGCTGGTTCGGCGCGCTCGTGCGGTACAAGCAGGCCGCCGCGAGCGCGCTGATCGCGAAAAACACGCGCAAGCTCGCGAAGCCAGGCGTCGACGCAGCGCGCACCGCTGCGCTGATCCCGCGGCTCCTCGAGTCCGCCCTGAAGGAGTTAGGCAAGTGAATCGCCTCAACCACGTGAAGATCGTGTCCACCGACCCGGAGGCCGTGGACCGCTTCCTGCGGCTCGTCGCCGAAGTGCCCGCGGGCTGGCCGCTCGGCGATCAGGGCAAGCGCGCGCCGTCGCCGCCGAGTCCGTCGCTCGCGATCGCCACGCTCACGAACGACGAGGTGTTCAAGTTCCGCGGCGCGAGCGAGACGAACGGCTTCATCGTCGGCGACGAGAAGTCGCGCCAGTTCCAGATTCTGCGCGGCAACGCCTCGCGCATCTGGGGCCTCGCGATCGGCACCCGCGATGTCGCGCGCGCGCACCGGCTGTGCCTCGAGCACGGCTTCGAGGCGTCGCCGATCGAAGTGACGCCGTGGAGCCCTGGGCAGCAGGTGCGCTTCTTCTTCGCGAAGGCGGGCGGCGTGATGTTCGAAGTGATGAGCGTGGAGCGCTCAGGCAGTTGATGCGCTGACGCCTCCCGCTGGCCGCGCTACCCAGCGCGCCTCGCCGGAGGTGCGCATGTTCATCGGTCTCAGTCCCGAGCAGGAGGCGCTGCGCAAAGAGCTGCGCGAGTACTTCGACAAGCTGCTCACGCCGGAGGTGCGCGCCGCGCTCGTCGCGGAGCACGGCACCGGCCCGCGCACAAAGGCGGTGCGCATGCAGATGGCGCGCGACGGCTGGTTCTGCTTCGGCTGGCCCGTCGAGTACGGCGGCAAGGGCGCGAGCGAGATCGATCACTTCATCTTCTTCGACGAAGCGATGCGCGCGGGCGCGCCGGTTCCGATGCTCAGCGTCAACACGGTCGGGCCGACGCTCATGCGTTACGGCACGGAGGAGCAGAGGGCGTTCTTCTTGCCGAAGATCGCGTCGGGCGAGAGCGAGTTCTGCATCGGCTACTCGGAGCCCGGCGCGGGCACCGACCTTGCGTCGCTCAAGACGACCGCGATTCGCGACGGCGATCACTACGTGATCAACGGCCAGAAGACTTGGACCAGCCTCGCGAAGGACGCGGACTTCATCTGGCTCGCGGTGCGCACCGATCCGAACGCCGCGAAGCACGCGGGCATCTCGATGATGCTCGTCGACATGAACACGCCGGGCATTCGCGTCGATCCGCTCGACCTGCTCGTCGAGCACAACATCAACCAAGTCTTCTTCGACGACGTGCGCGTACCCGCGAACCGGCTGGTCGGCGGCGAGAACAAGGGCTGGAAGCTGATCACGAATCAGCTGAACCACGAGCGCGTCACGCTCTGCAGCTCGGGCGTGCTCGAGGGCGCTTATCAGGCGGTGAAGACGTACGCGGAGGAGACGAAGCTCCCCGACGGCCGGCGCGTGATCGACGAGGAGTGGGTGCAGGTGAACCTCGCGAAGGTGTACGCGGGCCTCGAGTTCCTGCGCCTCATCAACTGGAAGGTCGCGTGGTCGGCGTCGAAGGGATCGCTCTCGCCCGCCGATGCCTCCGCCACGAAGGTATTCGGCACCGAGTTCTACCTGGACTCGTTCCAGCTGCTGATGGAGATCCTCGGCCCGCGCGGATACCTGACGCGCAGCTCGCACGGCGCCGCCGCCGCGGGCACGCTCGAGAGCCTCTATCGCGGGCTCATGATTCTCACTTTCGGCGGCGGCGTGAACGAAGTGCAGCGCGACTTGATAGCGCTCTTCGGCCTGCGCCTCCCGCGCATCCCGCGCCACTGACTCGAGGTTGAACGTGGACTTTGCCTTCTCGGACGAAGAACAGGCGGTCATCGAGCTCGCGCGCAAGATCCTGAGCGACGGGGCGACGCCGAAGGCGCTGCGCGCGCTCGAGTTATCAGGCAGCGTGCGCTTCGATCGCGGGTTGTGGAAGCAGCTCGCCGAAGCCGGGCTCGTGGGCGCAGCGATCCCGGAGGCGCTCGGCGGCGGCGGGCTCGGCTTCCTCGCGCTCGCGGGCATCCTCGAAGAAGCGGGGCGCAGCGTCGCGCCGGTGCCGCTGCTCGAGACCGCGGTGCTCGGCGCGCTGCCGATCGCGCAGTTCGGGAGCGCGGTGCAGAAGGAGCGCTGGCTCCGGCGCGCCGCACGCGGAGAGGCGGTGCTCACCGCCGCGCTCGTCGAGCCGCACCGCGAGCCCGCGAATCCCGGCACGCGCGCGGAGGCCAAGGGCGCGCGCTTCGCGCTCACGGGCGAGAAGCTCGCCGTGCCCGCGTGCGAGATCTCGGACGCGGTGCTCGTGCCGGCGGCGCTCGCGAACGGCGCGGTGGGCGTGTTTCTCGTAGAGACGCGCGCAGCGGGCGTGTCGCAAACGCCGCTCACGACGACGAGCCGCGCGCCCGAGTCGGAGCTCGTGCTGCGCGGCGCGGACGCGGAGCTGTTAGGGACGGCGGAGCAGGGCGCCGAGATCGTGGCGTGGATGCAGCTGCGCGCGACGGCCGCGCTGTGCGCGATGGCCGCGGGGGTGACACAGGAAGCGCTGCGCCTCACCGCGGAGTACACCAAGACGCGCAAGCAGTTCGATCAACCCATCGCGACGTTTCAGGCAGTCGCGCAGCGGGCTGCCGACGCCTTCATCGACACCGAGGCGGTGCGACTCACGGCGCTCCAGGCGGCGTGGCGCATCGACCGCGATCTCCCTGCCGAAGCCGCCGTCGCGACGGCGAAGATCTGGGCCGCACAGGGCGGCTCGCGCGTGACGCGCGCCGCGCAGCACCTCCACGGCGGCGTCGGCGTCGACCGCGAGTACCCGCTGCACCGCTACTACACGACGGCGCGCCAGCTCGAGCTCACGCTCGGCGGCGCGACGACGCAGCTGCGTGCGCTGGGCAAGCTGATCGCTCGTGGGGCGGCGTAGCGGCGCCTGCGCCTGCGGCGCTCGCCGGTCAGCGGATGGCGGTGGTTTCTTCCTCGAGCAGCGAAGACAGCCAGCGCTGTGCAGCCTCGCTCAGTCCGCCGAACTGAAGTGCGAACTGCTTCGCGTCGCTCCACACGACGTGGCCCGTCAGGTCGACGGGTTTTCCCGCGCGGCGAACGACGCTCAGGCGCACCTCGTCGCCCGGCTGCACGCCTGCGCCGGTGGCCAGCACCTTGGCCCAGCCTCGCGAGACGTCGAGGAGCGTGCCTTCGCGGGACTCGACCCCCGCGGCGAGCTTGACGTCGAAGCGCACGCGCAGGCGGTCGTCTTGACGCTTGTCGATCATCGGGAGACTCCGCCTCGCTTGACGGCCCTTTCGGCACGGCGGCGGGGATGCTTGACGTGCCACGCACTCGTGCCGCCGGCGGCCTCAGCGCGACTGCGCGTTCTCTTTCGTAAGCACCTCTCGACCGTCGAGCGTGCGGATCTCGCGCCCCAGCTCCCGTAACAACTCGACGCTGTACGTGACGCGGCCGGTGAAGCGCGCGTCGCAGGTCGCGAGCGCGAGCGCAGCCTCCGCCATCGCCTCGACGGGCTCGATCATCTCGGGCTCGATCCACTTGTCCGCGCCCGTGAGCCGCACGGCGGCCGTAATCACTGCCGCGACGGGAGCGAGCGTGTTCACCGCGATGCCGGCGTTCGAGAGCTCCGCCGCGATGCCGAGGCTCAGGCGATTCAGCGCGGCCTTGCTCGCGGCATACAGGTGAGCGCCGCCGGTCTGCAGGAACGCGTTGTAGGGCGCCTGCGGCAGCTCGGCCGTCGCGGAGGAGATGTTCACGATCCAGCCGCGACCCTTCGCGCGCATCTCGGGCGCGACGAGCTGACACAGGTGCAGCGGCGCCTCGACGTTGGACCCGAACGTCAGCGCGAAGTGCCGCGCGTTGAACTTCTCGAACGGGCGGTAGGGACCACCCGCTGCGTTGTTCACCAGGATGTCGACCGCGCCCAGCTCCTTGCGGCACGCCTCGATCATCGCCGCGCGCGACTCGGCGCTCGTCACGTCGCCTTGAATCGCGACCGCGTGTCCGCCCGCGGCCGCGATGCGCAGGGCGGTTTCGCGCAGCGAGCCGGGCTCCGAGCCGAGCGGCGCATCGAGGCTGCGCGCGGTGCAGGCGACGCGCGCGCCCGCGGCGGCGAGGCGCTCCGCGATCGCCGCGCCGATGCCGCGGCTCGCGCCCGTGACGAGCGCGACGCGCCCCGCGAGCTCGTTCGAAGCAGTCGCCACGCGAGATCCTCCCCGAAGAGCGCGCACAGTAGTGCGGGAGCGCACGCGAGCGAGCGATACCGTGCACGAGCGAACGGAGGCGGACATGAGCGCGACGACCGTGACCACGAAGAGCGCACCTGCGCCGATCGGCCCCTACTCGCAGGCCGTGCGCGCGGGCGACACCGTGTACCTGTCGGGCCAGATCGCGCTCGACCCCGCGACGGGCCAACTCGTCGCCGGCAGCGTCGCCGCCGAAGCCGAGCGCGTGTTCGCGAACCTCGCGGCCGTAGCCGAAGCCGCGGGCGGCTCGCTCGCGAACGCGGTGAAGCTGACGATCTACCTCACCGACCTCGCGAGCTTCGGCGCCGTGAACGAGGTGATGGCGCGCGTCTTCCGCCCGCCGTTCCCGGCGCGCGCGACCGTGGGCGTGAAGGACCTGCCGCGAGGTGCCGCAGTCGAGGTGGACGCGGTGCTCGTGCTGGGCTGAGCGCGGCAAGCGAAGCGGCATCGGAGCCTCGGTGCGCGGACCCGTGCATCCGCCCGACGCCTCTCAGTACTCGTCGCGCCGCTTCAGCCACGCCATGCCTTTGCCGTCTTCATCGCGACCCTTCGGCACGAGGTCGAGCAGCTGATACGCGGGGTTCAGCGCATCGAGGCCGCGTGTGAAACATTGATAAGTGAGGAAGATCTCGCCCGCGGCGTTCTTCGCGAACACCGAGATGCCGGGCGCTTCCTCCACCATGAATGGCGCGGTCCCGAAGTTGTAGACGGGCGCGCGGCTCGCGATCTCCTCGGGCGTGATCGAGACGCCGAAGTCGCGGTTGAAGGTGCTGCCCGCGGACGAGACCCACTTGAAGCGCCAGCCCATGCGCGCCTGATAAGCGCGCAGCTTCGCGAGCGGCGCGATCGAGACGGTCACCTGCGCGACGTCGCGCGCGGCGAGGTGCGGGACGATGCCGTCGTAGCCGTCAGCCCAGAACGAGCAGCTCTTGCAACCCGCCTCCCAGCTCGCGGGAAACATGAAGTGGTAAACGAGCAGCTGGCTCCGGCCCTCGAACAGCTGCGCGAGCGATTCGCGCCCGCCCGCCGTGTCGAACGCGTACTCCTTCTCGACGCGCAGCCACGGCAGCGCGCGCCGCGCCTCCGCCAGCCGGTCGCGCTCGCGCGTGTGCGCTTTCTCCTGCGCCATGAGGGCTTTGCGCGCGTTCAGCCAAGCATCCCGTGACACCGCACGGTGCCCCTCGAAGTCGCTGCTCGCCATCGGGTTCCTCCTCGGGCGTCGCCTCCATGCTGACGCGCAACGCCTCGTCCGCGCGACAGAAATCTTCGGCGCTGGGCTACCTCGGCGGCGACGCGGAGGTGCAGGCGATGGAGGTGGGAGTCTTTCAGGGCGCCTCGATCGGGCCGAAGCCGTGGGACGCGTCCGAGCCCGCGCGCCTGCGCGGCGACATCGAGGTCGGCATTGCGGCCGATCGCGCCGGCTTCGACACGTTTTGGGCGCCCGAGCACCACGCGCTCGAGGAGTACTCGCACAGCTCCTCCTCGCACCTCTCGTGCCTCGCGGTGGGCGTACAGACGAGCCGCATCCGAGTTGTTACGGGCATCATGAACCTGTGCCCGCCCGTCAATCACCCCGTGCGCGTGGCGGAGCAGATCGCCCTGATCGACGTGCTCACGAACGGCCGTGTCGAGCTCGGCACGGGGCGCGGCAGCGGCAGCACCGAGGTCGAGACGTTCGGCGTGAGCCCCGACGAGACGCGCGCGATGTGGGAGGAGGCGCTGCGCGCGATCCCGCAGATGTGGACGCAGGACTTGTTCCGCTGGGACGGGCGCTACTTCAACGTGCCCGAGCGCACGATCCTCCCGAAGCCCGTGCAGAAGCCGCACCCGCCGCTGTGGGTGACCGCGTCGAACCCTGGCACGCTCGAAACCGCGGGCCGCATGGGCATCGGCGCCGCGATGTTCAACTTCGCGGACCCCGAGCAGTCGCGGCCGCTGGTCGCGCGATACAAGGACGCGGTCGCGAAGGCCGAGCCCGTCGGCGCCTTCGTCCATGACAAGGTCATGACGATCGCCCCCGCGTTCTGCCTCGAAGACGGCGACGAGGCGCGCGCCCTCTACGCGAAGTACGAGACCTTCGCCGAGCCGCACTTCGCCACGTACTTCGACACGATCCCCGCGAACGCGGAGAAGCTGCGCGGCGAGCCGCACCCGATCCCGCAGTCGCGCCTACGCGAGATCATCCGCGAGCGCCGCGCGCAGCCGAACGCCGACACCGTCGTCGCGCGCGGCAGCATCGACCCGCAGTTCCTGCACGAGAACGGAATCTGCGTCGGCAGCCCGAAGGAAGTGATCGCGACGATGAAGCGCTTCGCCGCGGTGGGCTTCGATCAGCTCGTCGTGGTGCCTGTGATCGGCTGGCACATGCCGCAGGCGAAGGTGCTGGAGTCGCTTCGGGTGATGGGGGAGAAGGTGTTGGGGGCCGTGCGGACGACTTAGAGGCGCTGGCGTTGCATTGCGGACAACGTCTCTTCATCGATCGGCACGTCGACCACCAGGGATTTAGGGAAGCGCTGCATAAGAGCACTCTTGCCCGCGCCCCTTGGTCCTACAACAAGAACTCGCTTACCCAACGCACCAGCTAGACCGGCCTCGTAGTGTACCCAAGAGGATCGCATCGAGTTCTCAGTCGCAATCACCACGACAGTATTCGCGCTCTCGATCTGCTCTCGAATTGCACTTCGGACGTCATCACCAGGCGACAGGTCCTTTGCTGGGTCGAACGTGAATGCGTCGCCCTTCAGGAGTCCGCGCTTCCTCAGAAACCGCGCAATGGACTCAACAAGCTTTTGGTCGTTGCGCGAATAGGAGAAAAAGACCCTATCTCTCATGGTTCTTACGCTCCGTGACAATGGCCCCGATTTCGTCGATCACGCGACGCCACTCGGTCGAAGGGCTGCATTGGCCTGAGAGTACGAGGGGAGGGACATTTTTCGTCGCTGTCTCCAAGTCGGCGAACGAAATGTGATGCAGCATGACAAACGTCGGGACGCGGAAAGCATCTGCGTAGGCCAACTCCATCCATTGCGTCGCTCCGCCATCGAGAGTCGCAGGTGAGATCAGGAAGATGGTCGCCACGGAGTGCTCGACTTGGGCACGCAGGCGCGTTGCGATCTCACGTTCGTCGGAACCTTGGTCACGTTGGAACGTCCATCCCTTCACACGCTGATCACGGAGCACGCTCTCGAGCGCGTATTGGAGCAGGCTTGCTTCAGCCGCGTTGTGCCCCGAGTAGGAGATGAAGACCTGCTGTTACATTCAAGACCCATCCGATTCGAGCCTTAGCTCCGAGGCGAGTGCCCGCGGGGCCCCACCGCCATCCCCATGATCGCCCGATTCCCCCGGCTCCACAGCACGGTCAGCCTCACGCCGCACAGCTTCCAGCCGCTCGACGTCTTCACGAGCTCATCCGTGTAGTACCCGCCGAGCGTGAACTCGGCGTCGCCTTGCTTGTTATGGAGGAAGTGCGCGGCCTGCATGTACATCACGCACGTGGCGCGATCGCCTTCGATGCGGACGCGCGGGTTGGTCATGGTGTGCTGCGTGGCGTCGAGTCCTTCGAAAAGCGGCTGCACGCCCTTCACCCAGTCGTCGGCGCGCACGCGGCGCGGCGGGATGCCGTCGTAGGAGGAGAAGTCGACGTCGATCTCGTCCGTGAAGATCGAGCGGTAGAGCGGCCAGTCGCGCGAGTCGATGCCGGTCGCGTAGCAGTAGATCGTCTCGACGATTTGGGTGCGGTCGTCAGTCATCCCGTCAGGTCCTCGTGGTTCTTCGCGCCGGAGCGACGCTTGCGGCCCCGTCAGCGCGGGCGCCGGCGGCGCGTGAGATCGTCGAGCCCGGGGTTCGCGACCGCGGTGTCGCGGCGATCGAGGCTCTCGCCGGGCGGCACGATCGCGTCGATGCGGTCGAGCACATCGGGCGTGAGGCGCACGCTCGCGGCGGCGAGGCTGTCCTCGAGCTGCGGCATCGTGCGCGGGCCGATGATCACGCTCGAGACCGCGGGGTGCTCCGCGGCGAACGCGGTGGCGAGGTGCGTGAGCGGGAGGCCCGCGTCGGCGGCGAGCGCGGCGAGCTGCGCGACCACCTCGTGCTTGCGCGCGACTTCCGGGCGCGCCTCGTCCCAGCGTCCGGTGCGGCCGAGCGGGCTCGAGGCGCGGCTGCCCGCGGGCGGCGCGGCGCCGCGCTGGTATTTGCCCGAGAGCCAGCCGCCATTCAGCGGCGCGTACGTGAGCACGCCGATCCCTAATTGCTGGCACGTCGGCAGCACGAACTCCTCCACGCCGCGCGCCATCGCGGAGTAGAGGCACTGCTCGCCGCGCACGCGCGCGAGGGCGCGGCGCTCGGCGACGCCGTGCGCCTCCATCAGCACGTTCGGCGGCGTCGCCGACATGCCGAGCATGCGGATCTTCCCCGCGCGCTGAAGATCGGTCAGCGCCGCGAGCGGCTCCTCGAGGTCGGCGCGGTAATCGCGGCGGTGGAGCTGATACAAGTCGATGTAGTCGGTCTCGAGGCGGCGCAAGCTGTCCTCGACCGCGCGCAGGATCCAGCGCCGCGAGCCGCCGCCATGGTTGGGATCGCCGCTCATCGGAATGAAGCACTTGGTCGCGAGCACCACCGAGTCGCGCCGCCCCTTCAGCGCCTTCGCGAGGATCTGCTCCGACTCGCCGCGCGAGTACGCATCCGCCGTGTCGACGAAGTTGATCCCCGCATCGAGCGCGCGCTGCGCGATCCGCACGCAATCCGCGTGATCCGCATTCCCCATCGGCCCGAACATCATCGCGCCGAGGCAAAGCTTGCTGACCTGAACGCCCGTCCCCCCGAAAGTCCGGTACTCCATCACGCGCGCCCTCCATTTCTCTTCCACGTCGAAGCCTAGACCGACCGCGCCGTAGGCAGGCACCGCCAGAGCGACCTCGCTGACGAGCTCTCCTCACCGCAGGTCGGCCGAGGCCGCAAGCGAAGCGCGCAGCACCGGGCGAGTCTTCGAGCCCGATGCGAAGTAAACCGGGAAAATCCGCCGACGCGCCTCGAAGCGTGCGACGACCTCGACAACCAGCACGCGTCGGCGGACCGGAGTTGCCCGCCTGTCAAAGTCCCGATGTACCGTGCCGCTCATGAACAACCTGACCGGCAAAGTGGTGGTGGTAACCGGAGGCAACTCCGGCATCGGCTTCGGCATGGCCGATGGCTGCGCGAAGGCGGGCGCGGACATCGCCGTGTGGAGCCGCCGCGCGGATCGCAACGCCGAGGCGTGCGCGAAGCTCGCGAAGCACGGGGTGCGCGCGGTCGGCATGGTGTGCGACGTCGGGAGCGAGGCGAGCATCGTGTCGGCGACGAAGGACACGCTCGCGGTGCTCGGGCGCATCGACGCGTGCGTCGCCTCCGCCGGCGCGCCCGGCTACTCGAAGTCGCTGCTCGATACGACCCTCGCCGACTGGCATGGCGTCACGCGCGTCAGCTTCGACGGGCTCTTCCTCACATTTCGCGAGTGCGCGCGCGCAATGATCGAGCGCGGCGAGGGCGGGGCGCTGGTCGCGGTCTCCTCCACGTCGGCGATTCACGGCGCGCAGCGCAATCACGCCTACGCCAGCTCGAAGACGGGCCTGCTCGGCCTAACAAGGGCGCTCGCGGTCGAGCTCGCGCGTCACAAGATTCGCGTCAACGCGATCCTGCCGGGCTGGACGATCACCGAGATGGCGATGGGCGGGTACCAGAACGAGAAGTTCCGCACCGTGACCACGAACCGCACGCCGGTGCGGCGCTGGGCAGAGCCGAGCGAGTTCGAGGCGGTGGGCGCCTACCTGTGCGACCCGAGCCTGACGTTCCACACCGGCGACTCGCTCACCGTGGATGGCGGGTACACGATTTTCTAGGCGCAACGAACGGGAGCACCAACCACAAGCTGGAGGAGAGCGGATCAGCTGCGACGCGAAACGTCGGCAGCTGCATTCGCCAAGCGAGAAGCACCTGCGACCGGGTTCCAGCCGGCGCCGTCTCGAAGCCACGAACTCTCGCCACGAGCGAGCACTGAGGTTCGCAACATGAAGTTCGGGATCTTCTACGAGCACCAGCTGCCGCGGCCGTGGCACGAGCGCTCGGAGTACGAGCTGCTCAACAACTCGCTCGCGCAGGTCGAGCTCGCCGACAAGCTCGGATACGACTACGCGTGGGAAGTCGAGCACCACTTCCTCGAGGAGTACTCGCACTCGTCGGCGCCCGAGGTGTTCCTCGCCGCAGCGAGCCAGCGCACGAAGAACATTCGCCTCGCGCACGGGATCGTTCAGCTCACGACGAATCATCCCGCGCGCGTCGCGGAGCGGGTCAGCACGCTCGACTTGCTCTCGCACGGCCGCGTCGAGTTCGGGATCGGCGAGGGCTCGTCGATCACGGAGCTGCACCCGTTCGACCGCCGCTTCCGCGACAAGCGCCTCGTCTGGGAAGAGGCCGTGCGCACGGTGATTCCGATGTTCGGCGACGCCGCGGTCGAGCATCACGGCACCTACTTCGACTTCCCGCTGCGCAACGTGCTGCCGAAGCCGTATCAGAAGCCGCATCCACCGCTCTGGGTCGCGTGCTCGCAGCTCGACACGATCGCGATGGCGGGCAAGCGCGGCATGGGCGCGCTCGGCTTCCAGTTCGTGTCGGCGGAAGCCGCGCACGCGTGGGTCGCGACTTATTACAACGAGTTCGTGAAGCGGCAGGAGAAACTCGTGGACTACGCGACGAATCCGAACATCGCGCTGGTGAGCGGCTTCATGTGCGCCGCGACCGACGAGGAGGCGATGCGGCGCGCCGACGGCTGGACCTTCTTCCAGTTCGCGCTGCGCTTCTACTCGACGCACGGCCCGGTCGAGCCGGGCACGGTGAACCTCTGGAACGAGTATCAGGCGTGGAAGGAGAGCGACGCGGGCAAGAAGGCGCGCCGCTCGGGCCTGATCGGTTCGCCCGAGACGATCCGCCAGAAGCTGCGCAAGTTCGAAGAGTCGAACATCGACCAGGTGATCCTGCTCAACCAAGCGGGCAACAACACGCACGAGGACATCTGCTCGAGCCTCGAGCTGTTCGCGCGCGAGGTGATGCCGGAGTTCCACGCGCGCGAGCCGGAGCACCAGGCGTGGAAGCGCAAGGTGCTCGCGCGCGAAATCGAGCTGCCCGAGGTGGACGTCTCCGCCTACACGCGCGCCAACATGGCGCGCCCGACGATCGCGCCCGGCGGCGAGCGCGAGACGATTCGCGGCGCGTAGTGCAAGCGCAGCGCGCAGCGAGGCGAAGCCGAGCGGAGATCGGACAGTGGCCTGCGCGCGCGCCGAAGCCTCGCTGTGCGGTGCTCGCGAATCCTTGGCGAGCCGGCCGGCCATGAGCGCCCCGAAGCCGCTCGCCGGTCTGCGCGTGCTCGACCTCTCGCGCGTGCTCGCGGGGCCGATCGCGGGGCGCATGCTCGCGGACCTCGGAGCGGACGTGGTGAAGGTGGAGCCGCCGGAGGGGGACATCACGCGCGGCTGGGGGCAGCTCCGGCACGGCCTCGGCGGTTATTACGTGCAGCAGAACGTGGGCAAGCGTGCGATGTGCGTGGATCTCGGCAAGCCCGGCGCCCCAGACCTCGTGAAGCGGCTAGCGGCAAAGGCCGACGTGTTGTTGGAGAACTTTCGCCCCCACGTGATGGCGCAGTACGGCCTCGGCTGGAACGCGCTGCGCGCGCTGAACCCACGCCTCGTGATGCTCTCGATCTCGGGCTTCGGCGCGAGCTCCCCCGAAGCGCATCGCCCCGCCTACGCGCCCGTGCTTCACGCCGAGACGGGCGCGCTCGCACGGCAGGCGGAGCTCGACCGCGCGCCGCGCATCACCGACTTCGTGCTCTCGAACGCGGACACGAACGCGGGCCTGCACGGGCTCGTCGCGGTGCTCGCGGCGCTGCATCTGCGCGAACGCACGGGCGAGGGCCAGCACATCGACCTCGCGATGCTCGACGCGATGCTCGCGACCGACGACTACGCGCACTTCGCGCTCGACGAGCACCCGATCACGCGGGGCGGCGGCGAAGTGTGGGACGCGCCCGGCGGGCCGATCCTCGTGACGGGCGAGTTCCGCAACCTGTGGCGCGTGCTCACCGCGAAGTGCGGCGTCGTCGATCCCACGCCCGAAGGCGCGCCGCTCGCGGAGAAGATTCGCGCGCGGCGCGAGGCGGCTGCGAAGTTCTACGCGGGCTTCGCGACGCGCGAAGCCCTGACCGCCGAGCTCGATCGCGTCGCGATTCCGTGGGGCGACGTGCGCTCCGTCGCGCAGGCCTTCGACTCGCCGACGGCGCGCGCCCGCGGCACGGCTGCGCTCGTGGACGATCGCGCGGGCGGCGAACGGCGCGTGGTGCAGTCGCCCTATCGCTTCTCGAACGCAGCGAGCGGTGTCGCTGGCACCGCGCGCTACCGCGGAGAAGACAACGCCGCGGTGCTCGCGGACTGGCTGGGCGCGAGCGCGAGCGAGATCGATGCACTCACACAGGCGGGCGTCCTGCTCGCGGAGGCGCGCCCATGAAACGACTCGAGGGACGCACCGCCATCATCACGGGCGGCGCGAGCGGCATCGGCGCCGCGAGCGTGCGCGTGTTCGCCGAAGAGGGCGCGCGCGTGCTGATCGCGGACATGCAGCGCGAGCGCGGCGAAGCGCTCGCGAAGGAGCTCGGCGGCGCAGCCGTGTTCCGCAAAGTGGACGTAACGCGCGAGGCAGACGTGAAGGGCGCGGTCGACGACGTGGTCGCGCGCTGGGGTCGCCTCGACGTCATCTACAACAACGCCGGATTCGGCGGCGCGCTCGGCCCGATCGAGCAAACGAGCGTCGAAGACTTCGACATCACCTTCGACGTGCTCGTGAAGGGCGTCTTTCTCGGCATCAAGCACGCGGCGCCCGTGATGAAGCGACAGCGCAGCGGCTCGATCCTCAGCACCGCATCCGTCGCCGGCCTCCAGACCGGGCACTCGCCGCATCTCTACAGCGTCGCGAAGGCGGCGGTGATCCACCTGACGAAGTCGGTGGCGCTCGAGCTGGGTGAGCACGGCATCCGCGTGAACTGCATCTGTCCCGGCGTGATCGCGACGCCGCTCGCCGCGGGCTCCACCAAAGTCACGGACGACGGGCTCGCGAAGATGAAGAAGGCGCTCGGCAAGAATCAGCCGATCGGGCGCATCGGCGATCCGGAGGACATCGCGCGCGCGGCGCTCTGGCTCGCGAGCGACGAGTCGAGCTTCGTGACGGGCCACGCACAGGTCGTGGATGGCGGCGCGTTCGCGGGGAGGCCGTGGAGCCGGCAGGGCGAATGGATCACCACGCCGCGGCCGATCAAGCTGTACCGGCCCGAAGGGCGTTGAGCTGTTAGGGAGCCTGCGATGGTCAAGCTGATCGCTTGCCTCAAGCGAAAGCCCGGCGTGAGCGTGGAGCAGTCTCAGCGCCACTGGCGCACGCAGCATGCGGAGATCGTCGTGCGCCAGGAGGGGCTGCGGCGTTACGTGCAGAATCACGTCGCACCCGAGAGCTACGCGATGGGCGAGCCTGCTTTCGATGGAGTCGCCGAGGCGTGGTTCGATGACGTAGACGCAATGCGCAGGCTCGCGCCGAGCGCGGAGTACCGCGCGGTGCGGGACGACGAGCCGCACTTTCTCGACGTGCCCGCGATGAAGGTCGTGCTCGCCGACGAGTTCGTGGCGAAGGACGGCCCCGAGAGCGCTGGCGCACTCAAGCTGATCTCGTTCCTCACGCGCAAACCGGGTCTAACACCCGAAGCGTTTCAGCAGCACTGGCGCGAGGTACATGCGCCGCTCGTCGCGGCCCCGCCCGCCGTGCGCCGCTACGTGCAGTCTCACGCTCGCCTCGGCGGTTATGCGGGCGGGCGCGCGCCGGCCTACGACGGCGTCGCACTGCTCTGGTTCGACGATGAGGCCGGCCTGCGCGCGCCAAACGCCCGCGCACGCGCCGACGGGGACGCATTCATGGCACCTGGCCCACCGCCATTCGTGCTCACGCGCCCGCACGTCGTCTTGGGCGCCTGACAACCGCGTCCCGCAATCACGCTTGGACTAGAGTCGCCCCATGCGCGCGACCCTCCACTGGTTCCTCCACCCCTCGATTCGCGATCGCGACGAGATGCGGCGCGCGCTCCTCGTCGTCGCAGCCTCGGGGATCGCGGCGGCGATCGCGCTCGTGATCGCGGCCATGCAGGCCGCTTGGGGGATCTGGCAGTCGGCCGCCGTGTGCAGCGTGACGGCGCTGGCGATGTGCGGCCCTCCGCTGATCGTGCGCAGCAGCGGGCGCTGGCGCCTCGCCGCTGTGTCGCTTTCGGGGGTGATCTGGATCGCGGCATTTTCGGTGGCCGCGCTGACCGGAGGCGTGCTCGTCTCGTCGCTCTACTACCTGATCTTCGCGTCAGCGCTCGCGGGCGCGACGCTCGGGGTGCGCCACGCGGTCGGCTTCGCGCTCGCGACGATCGCCGTCGCGGCTGCTTGTTATGGCGCGCGCTCGGCCGGCATTGCGCCGCCGATCGCGATCGACCCCGAGATCGCGATCTCGTCCGCGATGCGCGGCGCGGTGGTGTTCGTGCTCGCGATGGCTGCGCTGGTCGCCGCCTACGAGACGCTGCGCAACGCCACGCAGCGCGACGGCGCGGATAGCGAGCGGCGCTACCGCGCGATCGCGGACTACGGCCCCGACCTGATCGCGGAGCTCGATGGGCAAGGGCGGATCCTCTACAGCACGGGGCGGGCCGAGGGCTTGCCCGCCGACCGGATCGGCGTCGCGGCGTTCCGCCGTATCCACCGCGATGATCGGGCGGCGCTGGTCGCGGCCGTGGCGCAGCTCGCAGGGCAGTCCTCCGTGCGCGTGGGCCCGCTGCGCTGGCTCGCCTCCCGCGGCGCGGTGATGTGGTTCGAGGCCTCGCTCACGCGCGTGGTCGTGGACGGCCAGACGCGAACTCTGGTGGTGGCGCGGGACGTCACCCAGCGCGTCGAGCTCGAGGAGCAGCTGCGCCACTCCCAGAAGATGCAGGCGGTCGGGCAGCTCGCGAGCGGGATGGCGCACGACGTGAACAACTCGCTGATGGTGATCTCCGGCTACGCGGAGGCCTTGGCGGAGCGCGCACGGGGCGAGCCAGCCGCGGAGGCGGCGGTTGCGGAAATCCTGCGCGCCACGGACCAGAGCGCGGCGATTACCCGCCGCCTCGTCTCGCTCGCCCGGCCCGCGCAAGGAGCGCGCGCGTCGATCGACGTGAACGCGATCGTGCGCGACAACGAGCGCATGCTGCGCACGCTCGTCGGTGAGAGCTGCAGCTTGCTCCTCGAGCTGAGCCCCAGCACGGCGCCGATTCGCGCCAACCCCGGCGAGCTCGAGCAAGTGCTCGTGAACCTCGCGGCCAACGCGCGCGATGCGATGCGCGCGGGCGGAACGCTGCGCATCGCCACCGTGGCGCGCGGTGAGCGCGTCACGTTGGTGGTGCACGACAACGGCGCGGGCATCGACCCGGCCACGCGCGAACGCATCTTCGAGCCGTTCTTCACGACGAAGCCGCCGGGCTTCGGCGCGGGCCTCGGGCTCTTCGTGGTCTACTCCGTGGTGACGAGCCTCGGCGGCGAGATTCACGTCACTTCGGAGCCGGGCGCCGGCACGCGCTTCACGCTCGATTTTCCGCTCGCCGCGCGCGCCGTCAGCATCGTGCCCTCGCCGCAGGAATCACTCGGGAATGGACGCGGCGAGCGAATCCTCGTCGCGGAAGATCGGCCGGACGTGCGCGCCATCGTGAACGCGACGCTGGTCGAGGCCGGCTACAGCGTCACGCTCGCGGCGGATGGCATCGAGGCGCTCGCGCTCGGCGGCGCGGGTGCAATCGACCTCGTGGTCTCGGATGTCGTGATGCCGAGCATGAACGGGATCGAGTTGGTGAAGGCGCTCCGCGAGAAGCGCCCCGCGCTGCGGGCCGTGTTGCTCTCGGGGCACCCGGGCGAGCTCGCGGAGCTGCCGTCGCGCACGGAGCTGCTGCGCAAACCCTTCCGCGCGGCCGAGCTGCTCGCGGCCGTGCGCGATCAGCTGGGCGGGCGCTGAGCAGGGCCAGATTCCCCGGCACGGCCCGCGAAATTCGGCGCGCACCCGCGTAGAATCGGCGTCTTTTCCGAAGGAGCCGCCGATGGCCGATCTACGCGAGATGGACGAAGCCGAGCTGCGTGCGCGCGTGCGCAAGCTGCTCGCGGAAGCGCATCCCGAGCGCACCGACTCGATCACGTTCCGGCGCAAGCAGTTCGAGCACGGCCTCGCGCTGGTTCACTTCCCCGAGGGCCACGGCGGCCTCGGCATCAGCCCGAAGCAACAGCTCACGGTGCTCGACGAGATCCAGAAGCACTCCAAGGTCGTGCACCACGACCCGCCGGCGGGAACGATCGGCATCGGCATGGGCATGCCGACGGTGCTCACCTACGGGAGCGAGAAGCAGAAGAAGTACCACCTGCCGCGCATCTTCTCGGGCGAGGACATCTGGTGTCAGATGTTCAGCGAGCCGAGCGCGGGCTCGGACGTCGCGGGCCTCGCGTCGCGCGCGGTTAGCGACGGCGACCACTGGGTCGTGAACGGCCAGAAGGTGTGGACCTCGGTCGCGCACCTCTCGAGCTGGGGCATGCTCGTCGTGCGCACGAACCCCGACGTGCCGAAGCACGACGGCCTCTCGTACTTCATCCTCGACATGAAGACCCCCGGGGTGACGGTGCGCCCGCTCTACCAGATCACCGCCGAGGCCGAGTTCAACGAAGTGTTCTTCGACAACGTGCGCATCCCGCACGAGAACATGCTCGGCAAGGAAGGCCAGGGCTGGCGCGTCGCGATCACGACGCTGATGAACGAGCGCGTCGCGATCGGCGGCGGCGGCGCCAAGCGCAAAGGCGCGGGCTCGGCGCAGCTCGTGAAGCTGTGGAAGGACCGCAAGGCCGGCGCGCTCTCGCCGGCGCAGGAGGCGATGCTGCGCGATCGCGTGACGCGCTCGTACATGGACAACGAGTTGTTACGGATCACCTCGCAGCGCGCGCGCGCGGCGCAGAAGCAGGGCAACCCGGGCCCGGAGGGCTCGGTGATGAAGCTCGCGCAGGCCGACATCAACAAGCACATGTGGGAGCTCGCGATGGACGTGCTCGGCCAGGACGCGCTCGCGTTCGAGGCCGGCTACCAGCTGCGCCAGAGCGGCTTCGAGTCGCGCTCGCTCGAGTCCGCCGCGAAGTACATGTTCCTGCGCTCGCGCGCGAACTCGATCGAAGGCGGCACGAGCGAGATCATGAAAAACATCCTCGGCGAGCGCGTGCTGGGCCTGCCGGGCGACCCGCGCGTCGACAAGGACGTGCCGTGGAAGGACATCCCGCGCTCGTGACGAGCGCGGAGCTTCCCACGCGAACCTCAAACCTCACTGAAAGAGCAAACCACTCCGCCGCGACCGAACGCGGCTCGTGAAGCGCAAGCGGTCCAGCACGGCGAAGCCGTGCAGGCCGCGCGCAGCGAGGCGAAGCCGAGCGGAGTTCGAAAAGGACGTTGTCATGCCTGCGGATTTCGTTTTCACCGACGAGCACCAAGAGCTGCGCAAGACGGTGCGCGCGTTTCTCGACAAGCGTTCGGACGAGAAGGCCGTGCGCGCGACGATGACGAGCGAGCGGGGCTACGACCCTGAGGTCTGGAAACAGCTCGCGGAAGAGCTCGGCCTCGTGGGGCTGATCATTCCCGAGCAGCACGGCGGCGCCGGCTTCGGCGCGGTCGAGCTGCTGATCGCGATGGAAGAGATAGGGCGCTCGCTCCTGTGCGCGCCGTATCTCGGCACGTCGGTGTTCGCGGCGAGCGCGCTGCTCACCTGCGCGAACGAGGTGGCGCAAAAGGAGCTGCTGCCGAAGATCGCGTCGGGCGCGTGCATCGCGTCGGTGGCGCACGCCGAGCCGAACGGGCGCTGGGACCTCGCCGGCGTCACGCTGCGGGCCAGCGGCTCGGGCGCGACCGTGACGCTCACGGGCGAGAAGACGCTCGTGCTCGACGGCCACGTCGCGAACGTGCTGCTCGTGGTGGCGCGCACCGACGCGGGGCTCGAGCTGCTGCGTGTCGACGCGAACTCCGCGGGCGTGACGCGCAGCGCGATCCCGCCGCTCGACCTCACGCGCAAGCTCGCGCGCGTGTCGTTCGCGAACACGCCGGCGACGCGCATCTCGAGCGGCGACCAGACCGCGAACTTGGGGCGCGTGCTCGCGCTGGTGTGCTCGGCGCTCGCGGCGGAGCAGGTGGGCGGCGCGCAGAAGGTCCTCGACATGGGCACGGAATACGCGAAGACGCGTCTCCAATTCGGCCGCCCGATCGGCAGCTACCAGGGCATCAAGCACAAGCTCGCCGAGATGCTCGTGAACGTGGAGATGGCGAAGAGCGCCGCTTACAACGCGCTCTTCAGCTACGCCTCGAACGAGCCCGACTTCGTGGAGGCCGCCGCGCTCGCGAAGGCCTACTGCAGCGAGGTGTACTTCCGCGCTGCCGCCGACAACATCCAGATCCACGGCGGCATGGGCTTCACGTGGGAAGCCGCGCCGCATCTCTACTTCAAGCGCGCGAAGGCGAGCGAGCTCCTGTTCGGCGATGCCGCGCATCACCGCGAGGAGCTGGCGAAGCACGTCGGGTTGTAGTCGGAGGGCGCCTTGGTTTGCAGCGCGCGCCCACGCGGGTCAGAGTGCCTCCATCGAGGAGGCCGCCTGCATGTACGACCGCCGCGAATTCCTCTTCCGCAGCGCCGCACTCGGTGCAGTCCCTCTCGTCGCGACGCTCGGCGTCGACGCGGCGGGCGCAGCGCAGCCGCCGCTCGCGCCGCAGGTGCGTCGCAAAGTCCCGCTAGGGCGAACGGGGCTCCTGATCCCTGACATCGGCTTCGGCGCCTCGCGCCTCTCGGGCGACGTTGCGCTCGTGCAGCACGCGCTCGCGCGCGGCATCACCTACTACGACACGGCGGAGAGCTACGCAGGCAGCGAGTCCGAGTCGACGCTCGGCCGCGCGCTCGCGGGGCGGCGCGACGAGGTGGTGCTCGCGACGAAGACTCACGGCGGCGCGCACACGTCGCGCGCGGAGCTGATGGCGTCGCTCGATGCGAGCCTCGCGCGGCTGCGCACGGATCGCGTCGAGGTCTTCTTCAACCACGCCGTGAACGGCACGGATCGGCTGCGCAACGAGGAGTGGTTCGAGTTCGCGTCTCGCGCGAAGCAGGCGGGCAAGATCCGCTTCACCGGCATCTCGGGCCACGGCGGGAACCTCGTCGAGTGCCTCGACCTCGCAGTGGCGGAGAAGCTCGTCGACGTCCTGCTCGTCGCGTTCAACTTCGGGCAAGACCCCGCGTTCTACGAGCGCTTCACGGGCAGCTTCGACTTCATCGCGACGCAGCCCGAGCTGCCGCGCGTGCTGAAGAAGGCGAAGGCGAGCGGCATCGGCGTCGTCGCGATGAAGACGCTGCGCGGGGCACGCCTCAACGACATGCGCCCGTACGAGCGCGGCGGCGCCACCTTCGCGCAGGCCGCCTTCCGCTGGGTGCTCGCGAGCGGGCTCGCCGATGCGCTCGTGGTCACGATGAGCAGCACGGCGCAGCTCGACGAGTTTCTCGGAGCTTCGGGGTTCACGGCGCTTCACGCTGAAGACGCCGCGTTGTTACGGCGCTACGCGAAGCGCAGCGAGACCACGCAGTGCCGGTACGGCTGCAGCGACTGCGCGAGTGCGTGCCCGCTCGGCGTCTCGATCCCCGACGCACTGCGGCTACGCATGTACGCCGAGGACTACGGCGCGCCCGAGCTCGCGAGCGAAGCACGCGCCGAGGCGGGGAACCTCGGCGCGTGCCTCGGCTGCGACGGCACGCCGTGCGCGAGCGCGTGCCCCCACGGCGTCGCGATCGACGTGCTCGTGCAGCGCGCGGCGCGGATCTCCTGAGCTACGCGGCGCGCAGGCGCCGCGCGAACAGCGCGAGTCCGCCGAGGCCCGCAGCCAGTAACAACATCACGCCCGGCTCGGGCAGAGCGACCCAGCTGAAGCCGTGCTGGACCGAGCCGAAGCCCGCGACGTCGCCCGGCGTCATCCCGAACAGCTGCAGCCCGGCGAGTGTGCTCAGCAACTGCGTCGCGACGAAGCTTGCGTTCGCGTTCGAGCCCGTGCCCCCCGCCTGAGTGAGCAGCACCCCGAGGTTCGCGCCGTTCGACATGCCGGTCGTTGCGATCGCGATGGCGCCTGGACCGAATGCGATCCCACTCGTCTGCAGCGTCGCCGCGTTCAGCGCGAGTCCCGCGCCCGCACTGACCTGATAAGCGAGCGACACGCCGCCGAACGCAGCGGGCCCGATCACTGCGAGCGGCCCGCTTACGATGAAGCCCGTCGCGGTGGGCACGACGGTGTACTGCGAGAGATCGACGGGCAGCGTGCCCGACAATCCGATGCTGCCCGCGGCGAACTCGAACGTGAGCTCTCCCCCGGTCGTGGTGAAGCTCGCGCCGGCGTTCAGATCTTGCAGCGTCAGCGCGCCGCTCCTGGCCGGTGCGAGCAGTGCGCTCGCGAGTGCGAGCACGGAGACGAAGCGAGCGATGCGTCGCATGACGCCCTCCTGGCGGTGCGCCGCACATCGTGTGCGGCATGGCCAAGACATCGGTGGGGGCGTCGCGGCGCGATGTGAGGGAGCGCGCCGAAGGCCGTGTGTGAGTTGCGCGCAGCGCGCATGCGCGGGGGCTGCGCGCTCCAGGAATGCTGGCTGGCGCTCGGCTACTGCGTTGCGTATCGCGCGCTAGTCGCGGTCACCCATCACCGTTCGCCAGCGCGCGAGGAAGCGCTCGGCGTCAGGCTCCGCATGCAGCCGCACCCACTCGTCGTCCGAGAGTGCGGCTCGTCCCGCGAGATTGCGCGCGGCGTCGCGGCCGACTGGCCAACGCAGCCGCGCCTCGCGCGACTCCACGGCGTCGGCCACCACTTCGCCCACGAGCTCCGCGCTCGAGCCCACCTCGGCATCGCGAGTGAAGACGGCGCCAGTGCGCGCATACAGCCCCTGATAACTCGTGCCGCGCGGCCACGGCGTCGACTTTTCCTGCGCCGCGGTGAACGTGAGTCCGGGCTCCACGATCGCGACGCGAATCCCGAGCGGCGCCAGCTCGAGGGCGAGCGCTTCGAGCGCGGCTTCCGCTGCGAACTTGGAGGCCGAGTAGGCCGCGTTCGTGGGGTGCACGATGCGCCCCGATTGGGACGTCACCGCAACGACCGCGCCGCTGCCGCGCGCGCGAAAATGCGGCAGCACGGCCTGCGCGCAGCGCACGATGCCGAGCACGTTCGTCTCGTAGAGCGCGCGGAACGTCGCGAGCGGCGTCTCCTCGAACGCCGCACCCGCGTGGAAGCCCGCGTTCGCGACGAGCGCATCGATGCGGCCGTGCGCCGCGATCGCGTCGGCAATCGCGCGCGCGACCGACGCGTCGTCGGTCACATCGAGCTGCGCGAGCGAGACCGGCAGCGACTCGCGCTGCGCGCTCTCGCGCAGCTGTTCACCGCGCGCGAAGGCGCGCATCGTCGCCACCACGCGATGCCCGCGGCGCGCGAGCGCGAGCGCCGCGGCGCGACCGATGCCGGTGCTCGCGCCGGTGACGAGGACGACGCTCACTGCGCGCGAATCGCCATCGGGTGCTCGGGCTTCAGCACCTTCAGCAGCTCGATCACGTTGCCGTCGGGATCGCGGCCGTACGCGAACCACAGCTCGTCCGTCTTCTGCGCGGGGCAGTGGAACTTCATGCCGAGCGCCTCGCAGCGGGCTTGCTCCTGGTCCACGTCGTCCACGAGCAGGCAGATGTGCGTATAGCCGTGATCGCTGACGGGCCGGTTCTGGTTCTGCGGCGTCGGCGCCGGCTGCGCGAACTCGAACAGCTCCAGCATCGAGTCGCCGCTGCGCAGCATCGCCGCGCGGGCCGCAGAGTCCGGGAGCCCGAGCACGGCGTTGATCGACTTCACGCCGCGCGGCCAGCCCATGCCGTGGACGCGCTTGAAGTGGAAGACGCGCTCGTAGAAGTCGACGAGGCGGTCGAGGTTCGGCGTCGAGATCGCGGTGTGGTGAATGCGCATGGAGTCTCCTCTGCAGCGCATGATGCGGGCGCGATAGCCTCCGCGCATCGGGAGAGCGGAATGGCCGGGATCACGCACCGCAGTTTCGTCAGCTACATCGATCGCACGCGCGAGTTCTACGCCGCGCAGGGCTATGCGAAGCCGTACGTGTGGGCGCGCAACGTCGACGCGCCGTTCGCGCGCCTCGCGAAGCCGCTCGCCGAAAGCCGCGTCGCGGTTGTTACGACCGCGAGCCCGTGGCGCGAGTGGAAGCCCGTCGACGGCGTGCTGCGCGGCGGCAAGCAGGTGTGGTCGGGCGCGACCGCAACCCCGCCGGAGCGCCTGTTCACGGACGATCTCGCCTGGGACAAGGAGGCGACGCACACGCGCGACGTGGAGTCGTACGTTCCGCTGCGGCGCCTCGCCGAGTACGTCGCTGCGGGACGAATCGGCGCGCTCGCGCCGCGCTTCCACGGCGTGCCCACCGACTACTCACAGCGGCGCACGATCGAGCAGGACGCACCGGAGGTGCTGAAGCGCTGCCGCGAAGACGCGGTCGACGTCGCGCTCCTCGTGCCGCTTTGACCCGTCTGCCACCAGACCGTGAGTCTGGTCAGCCGCCACCTCGAAGCGAACGGCATCCCCACCGTGGTGATCGGCAGCGCGCACGACATCGTGGAAGAGTGCGGCGTCGCGCGCTTCCTGTTTAGCGACTTCCCGCTCGGCAGCCCGTGCGGCCGCCCTTACGACGCGGCGATGCAGCGCACGATCGTCGGCTACGCGCTCGATCTGCTCGAGAGCGCGCGCCTCCCGCGCACGACGGTGCAGACGCCGCTGCGCTGGAGCGAGGACGAGGCGTGGAAGCAGCGCTACGCGCGCGTCGACGCGGAGCGAATCGAAGCGCTGAAGCGCGCGGGCGAGCGGCGGCGCGCGCAGCAGCAGGCGGCGAAGGACGACGGGAGCGTGCGGACGAGCTAACGCGGCGCGACAGCGACCCACACGAGGCTCGGCACTGCACCCAGCTTCGCGTCGTGCGTGATGTAGTCGCGAGCGGAGTCGCGGCGCATGTGGAGGCGCGCCATCACGGCTTGCGAGCGCGCGTTGTCGGGACCGGTGTAGGCGAGCACCTCGCGCGCGCCGATGCGCGCGAAGAAATCCGCGAGCGACGCGGCCGCCGCTTCGCTGGCGAACCCGTGACCCCAAGCCTTGCGTGCGAGCCGCCAACCGATGTCAAAGTGCGCACCGAGCGCGTGCTCAGCGCCATGCTCGAGCACGCCCACGTATCCGAGGAACTCGCGCGCGGGCGACTCCACGAGCCAGCGCGTAAAGCCGCGGTCCGAGAACGACGCGACGTAGCGCGCGAGCTTCTGCTCGGCTGCCGCTCGGGAGATGGGGCCGCCGTAGTCCCACATCACTTCGGGATCGACGCACAGCGCGATCAGCGCCTCGCGATCGTCCTCGCGCCACGGGCGCAAGCGGAGGCGCCGTGTCTCGATCACGGCGCCCCTAATGACTCACGGCTTGCACACGTGTGGCAGCGGGTGCCGATACAGCTTCGCCGCGTTCTCGTGGGTGATCTTGCGGATCCATTCCTTCGGGAGCTTCCCGAGCATGCGCTCCATCACGGCCTGCGTGTCCGGCCAGGTGCCGTCGCCGTGCGGGTAGTCGCTCTCGGCCACGACGTGGTCGATGCCGACGTGCTCGAGCGTCGAGATCGTCGAGGGGTCGTCGATCATGCAGAACCAGAAGTTGCGCCGTAACACCTGCGAGGGCGTGTTGTGCCGGTCGGGCCAGCCCGCGCCGTAGCCCGAGCGCGCCATGATGTTGTCGAGGCGGTCGGCGAGCATCGCGACCCAGCCGATGCCGGACTCGGCGATCGCGATCTTCAGCGTGGGGTACCGCGCGGGCCAGCCGCTCCACAGCCACTCGGCGCAGGTGTCGATCGCCATCGGCCCGAACTTCGTCGCGCCGAGCTCGAGCATGGGCGCACCGGGCGGCATCTTGCCGAAGCCAGAGCTGCCGACGTGCAGCGAGAGCACCGTCTCCGTCTCGGCGCACGCACGCACGATCGGCTCCCAGTGCGGCTGGAAGACCGACGGCAGGCCCTGGTTGTGCGGCTGCTCCGGAATCGTCACGGCCTTGAAGCCGCGCTTCGCGTTGCGCCGAATCTCGGCGGCGCCGCGCTCGGGGTCGCGCAGGTTCGTGATCGCGAGCGGAATGAAGCGCGCGGGGAAGGGCGTGGCCCACTCCTCGTGGATCCAGTCGTTCCACGCCTCGATGCAAGCGTGGCCGAGCGCGGGATCCTTCGCCTCCGCGAAGAGCGTGCCGCCGAAGCCCGTGACACCCGACGGGTAGTTCACCGAGGCGTACACGCCGTTGATGTCCATGTCCTTCACGCGCGCTTTCGCGTCGAACGCGCCGGGACGGATCTCGTCGAAGCGCGCGGGCTCGTAGCGCTGATCTTCCTTGGCGCGGCCCGCGACGCACATGAAGCCGACCTGGAAGTAGGGCGTGTCCTCGAAAACCCAAACCTCGTGACCTTCCTCGGTCTCCACCACCTGCGGCGCCTGGTCGGCGAACTTGTTGGGCAGCCGGCCCTCGAAGGTGTGCGGCGGCTCCATCAGGTGATCGTCCACCGAGATTAGCGTGTACTTCTCCTCGCGCGGCGCAGGGTCGGGCAGCAGCGGCTGCGTGACGGGGCGCTTGATGCCGAGCTTCACGACGCGGGCCATGCGAGATCCTCCGGCAGATGCGCGCGTTGGTAGCGTTGTTCAGCCGCGCGTCACTTCGGGAATCACCTTCACCCCGAACAACTCGGTCGCGTCGGCGAGCGTGTCGTCGTCGATGCCGCCGTGGTCGAACATCGCGATGTGCACGTCGAGCCCGAGCGCGTCGCGCATCTCGCCGATGCGATCGGCGACCTCCGCGGGGCTGCCGCAGACCGAGGGCCCGCGCAGCAGCGCGTCGTAGTCGGGCGCCGCGGTCGGCGGCGGCGTGGAGCGCTGCTCACGCTGCGCGAGGTTCACGCCGCCCCACGGGATCAGCACCTGCGTCACCCAGGTGATGTACTGCAGGTGAAACGGGCGCCAGCGCGCACGCGCCGTCTGCGAATCGCGTGCGACGTGCACGTGACTGCACGCGCCGACCACAGGCTTCTCGCGGCCCGGCCCGTTCGCGACGAACTGTTCGCGATAGCGCGCGACGTACGGCGCGAACGCGGCGGGCGGTGCGAGCACGCTCGGCAGCATGAGGGGCAGCCCGAGGCGCGCCGCGAGGTCGATCGAACCGAACGAGCTACCACCGCCGATCCAGAGCGGCGGGTGCGGACGCTGCACCGGGCGCGGATGCACCGTCACGTCGCGCAGTGAGGGGCGGTGCTTCGCCTCGAGCTGCGCGGGCTCGCCGGTCCACGCCGCCAGCAGCAGCGCGACGTTCTCGTCGTAGAGCTCGCGCGACTGGTCGGGATCGAAGCCGAAGTCGCTGTACGTGCGGCGCAGCACGCCGCGGCCCGCGACCACCTCGACGCGCCCGTTCGAGAGCACGTCCACCGTGGCGTAATCCTCCGCCGCGCGGACGGGATCGAGCGAGCCGAGCAGTGTGACCCCCGTGCCCAGCCGCATGCGCGTCGTGCGCTCCGCGATCGCAGCGAGCACGACCGGCGGCGACGAGAGGATGTAGTCGCAGAGGTGGTGCTCGCCGAGCCACACCGAGTCGAAGCCCAGCGCCTCGCAGCGCACTGCCAGCTCCACGATCTGGCGATGCCGCTGCGCGGCGGTCGTCTTGACCCCGGTGTGCGGGTTCGGGAGGTGATCGCCGAGAACGAGCAGGCCTTCGCGCATGGGGCGCGAACGTATCGCGGCCCGAATCCCCGCGGTGCAGCACCGGGCAGACCCGCGCATCGCGGCGCGAGTGGCATACGCTCGCGGGCGAGGAGGCGACATGGAGCAGCTACGCAACCGGGTGGCGGTGATTACGGGCGGCGCGAGCGGGATCGGCTTCGCGACGGCGCAGGCGCTCGCGCGCGAGGGCACGCGCATCGTGCTCGCGGACATCGAGGAGAAGGCGCTCACTGCTTCGGTGGAGAAGATCCGCGCGCTCGGCGTCGCAGCCGAGGGCGTCGTGTGCGACGTGTCCTCGCGCAAATCCGTGGAGGCGCTCGCCGACGCCGCGTTCTCGAAGATGGGCGCGGTGCACATCGTGTTCTTGAACGCGGGCGTCGCGGTGAGCGGCCCCGTCACGAACATGACCCACGACGACTGGCGCTGGGTGATCGATGTCGATCTCTGGGGCGTGATCCACGGCGTCGAATCGTTCGCGCAGCGCATCGTGGAGCAGGGCGAGGGCGGCCACATCGCCGCGACCGCGTCGTTCGCCGGCATGGTCCCGAACGTCGGGCTCGGCGCGTACTGCGTCGCGAAGTACGGTGTCGTCGCGCTCATGGAAGTGCTGCACCGCGAGCTGCGCGAGCACGGCGTCGGGGCATCGGTGCTGTGCCCGATGCGCGTGAAGACCAACATCGATGCCTCGGGCCGCAACCGGCAGCGCGACTACGGCGGCCCCGAGAAGCAGAACTATCCCGACGTGGACGAGTCGCAGATGGCAGGGCGCCTGATCGCGGTCGAGAGCGTCGGCGAGCTCGTCGTCGACGGCATCAAGCGCAACCAGCTCTACTTGTTCCCCCACGCCGAGGCGCGCGAGTTCATTCAACGCCGCTTCAAGCGTATCGATCAGGCGTTCGAGTCCTAACAAACCGAGGAGATCTCGATGACCCGCGTGCCGTTGCTGGCGTTCCTACTGTTCGGTGCCGCTGGCGCCGCCTTCGCAGAGGCTCCGCGCCAAGCCTTCGTCCGCGATCACACCGACGCGGCTCTGCAGTGGGGCGCCTGTCCGCCGGTGTTCCCCGAAGGCTGTGATGTCAGCGTCTTGGAGGGCGATCCCGCGGCGGGACGATCCGATGTCTTCCTGCGCGTTCAGCCCGGGATCACGTTGGCTCGGCACATCCACACCTCGGCGGAGCACATCGTGCTCGTCGCCGGCGAGCTCGAGGTCGAGTACGAGGGCCAAGCGCCCGCCACGCTGCGCGCCTGGAGCTACGCCTACGGACCCGCGCGCTTGGCCCACCTCGCAACGTGCAAGAGCGCGGACGCATGCGTGCTATTCATCGCGTTCGAGTCGCCCATCGACGCGATCGCAGCGCCGAGTACGCCCGCTCAGCCCTGAGTCACGGCCGCGCTCGATAGAGCACGTGCGCTCGCAGCGCGTCGCCCGCCGGCAGCGCGGGGTGCTCGAAGTCGCCCGCGCAATCGCGCTGCATGCCGATGCGCTCCATCACCCGCTGTGAGGCCAGGTTCGTCGCGGTCGTGAACGCGAGGATCTCCCCGAGCCCGAGCTGCTCGAAGCCGAAGCGCAGCACCTCGCGCGCGGCTTCGCTCGCATAGCCGCGGCCTTGGTACTCGGGCGCGAGGCGCCAGCCGATCTCGACGCTCGGGTTGAACGCGGCCGGGAAGCGCGCGTGCGCGAGGCCGACGAAGCCCGCGAACGCGACGTCGCCGGGCGCCTCGAGCGCCCACAGGCCGAAATCGTGCGAGGCGAAGTGCGCCTCGATGCGAGCCGCGAGGGCGTCGCTCTCGGCGCGGGTCATGAGCGTGCCGAGATGCTTCATCACGCGCGGGTCGGCGCCGAGCGCGGCGAACGGCGCGCGATCGCTCGCGCGCCAGCGGAGCAGCAGGAGGCGCTCGGTTCGCAACAACTGCGGCAGCGGCATACCGCGACAACTTCGCACACACGCTTGAGGCGCAGCGCGGGCCGCGCGACGTTGCGCGCATGTTCGCCGCGCGCGCCGACTGGGACCTCACGCTGAGCCCACATGCCGCGCGCGCCGCCGCGCTGCGCGCAGAAGGCCGCACGCTCTACGACCTCACGAACGCGAACCCCGCCTCGCTCCCGCTGCCCGGCGCGCTGCTCGCGGAGGCACTCGCGGGTGTCGCGCGCGAGCCGCAGACGCGCGCCTACGCGCCCGATCCGCGCGGCGATCTCGCGGCGCGCGAGGCGATCGCGGCGTACCACCGCGGGCAGGGCGCGCGCATCGGTGCGGAGCAGATCGTGCTCACGGCCGGCACGAGCGAGGGTTACGCGCATCTGTTTCGCGTGCTCGCAGATCCAGGCGACACGGTGCACTTGCCCACTCCTGGGTACCCGCTGTTCGAGCATCTCGCCGAGCTCGAGGGGCTGCGCACCGCGCGCTACCGCCTCGTCACGCCGCGCGCGGGCGAAGCGCGCTGGCCGCTCGATCTCGACGGCCTCGCGAGCACGCTGAGCGCACGCAGCCGCGCACTCGTGGCGATCCATCCGCACAACCCGACGGGCTCGCTCGTTGCGCCCGCTGATCTCGCGAGCTTGCGCGCAGTCTGCGCAGAGCGTGAGCTCGCGCTGCTCTCGGACGAGGTGTTCGCGGACTCGGCGCCGGCGCCGACGAGCGCGCTCGCGTGCGCGGAGCCCGAGGCGCTGACCTGCGTGCTGTCGGGCGCGTCGAAGGTGCTGGGGGTGGCGCAGCTGAAGGTGGCCTGGATCGCGGTGGACGGACCGCCGCGCCTGCGCGAGGCCGCGCTCGCGAAGCTCGAGTTCGCTGCGGACGCCTATCTCTCGGTGTCGCCCCTGGTTGCGCGAATGCTTCCCGCACTGTTCGCGCGGCGCGACGAGATTCGGGCCGCGATCGGCGCGCGGGTCGCTGCGAACCGTGCCGCGCTGTGCGAGGCGCTGCGCGCTGCGCCGAACGCCTGCGTCCTGCCCGCGGAAGCGGGATGGGCGGCGATCGTGCGCGTCGCGGGCGACCGCGCCGACGAGGCGCTCGCGCTCGCGGCGCTCGAGGTCGACGTGCTGATCCATCCCGGCTCGCTGTTCGAGCTCGGCGGCGACGAGTCGTGCACTCACCTCGTCGCGAGTCTGCTCGCGCCCGAGGAGGAGTTCGCCGCGGGCGCGCGCGCGCTCGCCGCGACGCTCGCGCGCGCGGGTGCGCGATGAAGCTGCTCGTCACGGGCGCGACCGGCTTCGCGGGCTCTCACATCGCGCGCTGTGCCCTCGCGCGCGGTCACGAGGTGCGCGTGCTCGCGCGCACGCCCGCGAAGGCCGAGCGCCTGTTCGCGGGCGCGCGCGTCGAGGTCGCGGCGGGCGACATGACGGATCGCGCGGCAGTGCGCGCCGCGCTCGCGGGCTGCGACGCGGTCGTCCACGCAGCCGCTGCCGTGTCGCTCGATCCGCGCGACGCCACGCGTCTCCTGCGCGAGAACGTCGCGGGCACGGCGTGCGTGCTCGGCGGCGCGCGCGAGCTCGGGCTCGCGCACGCCGTGTACGTATCGAGCCTGACCGCGATCTGGTCGCTGCCGGGCCCCGATCCGAGCGCCGCGAGCGCGGTGCGCGCGGGCACAGCGGGCTACGCGCTCGCCAAGTGCGAGGCCGAGCGCGCCGCGCGCGCACTCCAGGACGCGGGCGCGCCGCTCGCGATCGTCTACCCGAGCGGACTGATCGGGCCGGACGATCCGGGCCTCGCCTTCGCCGAGCCCGGCGCGCCGCTCGCGCTGAGTGAAGCCGTGCGCGCGTTCCGAGGCTTCACGCACACCACGCTCGCGACGAGCGGCGGCCTGGCTTCGGTCGACGCGCGCGATCTCGCGCTCTTCTGCGTGCGCCTCGTGGAGACGCAGCGGGCGGGGCGCTTCGTGGTCGGGGGCCAGTTCCACAGCTGGGACGAGTTGGTCGCGGCGCTCGAGCCATTATTAGGAAGGGCGGTGCCGCGCCTGCGCGCACCTGCGTGGTTGTTACGGGGCGCGGGCTCCGCACTCGACCTCGCGCGGCGCGTGCGGCCCATCGCTTCGCTGATCTCGCGCGAGGCGATGGAGTACGCGACGCGCATGCGGCCCCTGCCGAACGACGGCGCCCTCGCGGAGCTCGGCGTCTCGCTGCGGCCCCTCGCGGAGACGTACCGAGACACGCTCGCCTCGTTCGAGGCGCTGCGCGTGAGACGGCGCACAGAAGGCGGCTCGCAGACCCTGCGCGCCTGATTCGGATGCGACGCGCGTCACACACGCAGTCACTCGTTCAATTCCCTCGCCGCGAAGGAAAACTCGTGGCGGGTGAGGCTCGTCACGGGGGGTGGTCCCAACAGTTCCGAAACTGCACCTGCACTCGGAGGTGCCGATGGAGCTGCGGAGTCACATCGCGAAGAGCGCGCTCGCGCTGCTGGCGACGTTCGCAGCCACTGCGAGCGCGGGGCTCGATGTCACGGGCAGCTCCTTCGGGACGTCGTGGAGCGCCGCCACCGGCCCGGTCGCTGGCTACGCCGTGCAGGTCTCTCGCAACGGCGGCGCCTACGTCGAGGTCTCGCGCGTCACCGGCACTTCGACCCGCGTGTCGGGGCAGGTCGGCGACCGCGTGCTCGTGCGCATCGCCGCCTTCGACTCGACTGGACGCATGGGCACGCCGTCCGTGCCTTCGGATCAGGTGAACTTCGTCTCCACCGCTCCGCCGCCGCCTCCGCCCGGCGGCGGTGGCAACACGGCGGGCGACATCGACGGCGACGGCGTATCCGATGCGCTCGCGTACAACGTGACGACGGGCGAGCTCTCGGCGCTGCTGGTCAAGTCCGACGGCACCCGGGTTTGGCAGGTCGTCGGGTCGCCTTCTGACCCTGGCTTGCGACCGGCCGGCTATGCCGACGTGGACGGAGACGGGCAGGCGGACGTGCTCTGGCGCAACGCCACCACCGGCGACAACGAGATCTGGCGAATGAACGGCTCGAACCACTCGCTGATCGCGCTCCCGAATCAGCCGTCGAGTCACCGCGTTGCGGCGCTCCGCGACTTCTCGGATGACGGCCTCGCGGACATCCTCTTCCACGCGGACAACACCGGCGACAGCGTGCTGTGGACGCTGAACGCGGGCGGGCAGAGCGCCGTGCTTCCCGTCGATCCCGCACCGGCGGGGGCGCGACTCGGCGCGGTGGCGGACCTCGATGGCGATGGCTTCCCCGATCTCGTGTGGCACGCCGCGAGCGGCAACACGCTCGAAGCCTGGCAGATGATGGGCGCCGATCCGATCGCCGTGTTCAGCCTGCCGAGCCCGCGCGCCGGCGCGCTGCTGATGGGCGCGGGCGACGTGGACGGCGACGGCGACGACGACCTCGCCTGGTCGATGAAGTCGGGCAAGAAGCGGCGCGTGGACGTCTGGCTCGTCGACGGCATGAACGCGCCCACGCAAGGCATCGCGCTGATCGCGAAGAAGAAGACGAAGTGGCGCGGGCTCGTGGACGTGGACGACGACGGCCACGCCGAGCTGCTCTTCGTGCGCAAGAGCGGCTTCTCGGCGACGAGCGTCGAGAGCACGGGCAGCGACAACGCGAACGGCGACTTCCAATGGGACGCTCAAACCGCCACCCTCGACGAAGTACCCGCCTCGAAGAGCTGGTACTTCTTGGTGCTCGAATGACCTCAGCCCGTAACAAGTGGCCGCGGCGGCTCGCCGCACTCGCACTCACGATTGCGCTTGCGTCCGCCGCGAGCGCACGCAGCGAGCTGCTGCGCTGGCAGCACGCCGATCCGACGACCGTGGCCGGCTTCAAGGTGTACGTGGGCAATGCCGCGGGCTCCTACCAGACCACGCTCGACGTCGGCATGCCCACGGCCTCGAACGGCGTGTTCAGCTACTCGCTGCAAGTGCCCGACGCGAATACCGTGTTCGTCGTCGTGAGCGCCTACGGCCCGACGGGCCTCGAAGGCACGAAAAGCAACGAGAAGCGCCTGCTCGGGCTCCTCGGCACACCCGGCAAGCCGCAAGTCTCGCCCTGAGCTCGTCGCGCGCGGACTGACGCGTGCATACTCGCGCCTCACACGACGAGGGCGAGCATGAGCTGGACGAATCTCGGTCTGCCGCGTTTCGCGTTCACCAAGGGCCTGCA
>VGRF01000033.1 GCA_016875395.1 Deltaproteobacteria bacterium
TCCGCCTCGCGCAGAATCTTCACCATCTGCTCTTCCGTAAACCGACTCTTCTTCATGGGGGCTTCCTTTCCGTCGGAAGCCATTCTCTCTCAAGAATCAGTCGGTCCGAGAATCGGCCAGCAGGTCACAAGCACTCCGGCGTTGACTCCGCTCGGGGCGCGGCGTAGATGCTCGGGCGTGCCGAAGATCGTCGACCACGAGCAGAGCCGCGCCGAGTTCGCGCAAGCGGTGTGGCGCGCGATCGTCGAGCTCGGCATCGAGAACGCGACCGTGCGCACGGTCGCGGACTACGCGGGCTGGTCGGTGGGGCGCCTCTCGCACTACTTCGCCACGAAAGACGACCTGCTCGAGTACGCGATGGACTTCATCGGCGGCGAGATGCAGCGCCGGTTCGACGGACATCTCCGAAAGCTCCGCGGACTCGCCGCATTACGAGGGGTGCTCGGCGAGGTGAAGCCGACCACGAAGCACGCGCGCGAGGAGTGGGTGTTCTGGATCGCGTTCTGGGGGCGTGCGACGCGGAACCCTCAGCTCGCCTCCTCGCAGAAGCGCCGGCATCGAGCATTCCGCAGCGTGATCGTGCACTGCCTCGAGCAAGCGCGCGGCGACGGCGAGCTCGCGCCGCGGCTCGATCTCGAGGACGAGGCCGCAGCCATCGCGGCGCTGTCTTGGGGAATCGGCGTGCTCGCGACGTTCGAGGCTCGCGCGCTCACGACGAACGACATCGAGCGCGAGCTCGATGCTAGAATCGATCGCCTGAGAGCGCGCCCAAGGAGAAAGAGATGAAGCGCCTCGGGCTCATCGGATCCGTCGCGCTCGCGCTCGCTTGCGGCGGGCCCATCGGGCCGCTCGCCGGGGGCGAGTTATCAGGGACTGCCGCGACGGCGGCGCTCGAGCCCGCGCTCGTCGAGGACGTGACGCAAGTTCAGCTCGAAACGAACCCCGACGCGCCGCACTCCGTGAACACCTGGATCGGCGCCGCGAGTGGCGCGGTCTACGTGCCGACCTCGATGATCCGCGGCCCGCTCTCGCCCGCGGAACGGGACTGGGTGAAGAACGTGCAGGCCGATCCGCGCGTGCGGCTGCGCGTCGACGGCACGCTCTACGCGCTGCGCGCGACCCGCGTCGAAGACGCTGCCGAGTACGAAGCCGCGCGCGCGGCGCTCGAAGCGAAGTACGAGCTCGGCGCCGACGACATGGACCCCGCGCGCGAGATCTGGCTGTTTCGCCTCGAAGCGCGCGAGTAATCAGGCGAGCGCGAAGCCCACGTAGCCCTGCGCGGCGATCTCGTCGCACTTCGCCTTGTATCGCGGGAAGCCGAGGTACGGCATGAACACGCGCGGCTTCCCGGGGATGTTCGCGCCGAGGTACCAGGAGTTGCAGGTCGGGTAGATCGTGCGGCCGGCGATCTCGTTGACGTGCGCGACCCATTCGTCCTCGGCGGCGCGCTCGGCTTCGATCCGCGCGAGGCCGTGCGCGCGCATGTGCGCGAAGCAGTCCGCGAGCCAGTCCACGTGCTGCTCGATGCCCATGATCATGTTCGCGAGCACCGAGGGGCTGCCGGGGCCGGTGATCGTGAAGAAGTTCGGGAAGCCCTCGGTCGCGAGGCCGAGCAGCGTGCGCGGCCCCTCGGCCCACTTGTTGCGGAGCTCCGCGCCGCCGCGCCCGCGAACGTCGATTCGGAACAGCGCGCCGGTCATCGCGTCGAAGCCGGTCGCGAGCACGAGCACGTCGGCGGCGTACTCGCGCCCGTTCGCGCGCACGCCCGGCGGCGTGATCTCGTCGATCTGCGACTGACTGATGTCCACGAGCGTCACGTTCTCGCGGTTGAACGTCTCGAAGTAGCCCGTATCCGCGCACGGGCGCTTGCAGCCGATGAACGTGTGGGGCGACAGCAGCTCCGCCACGGCGGGGTCGCGCACCGTCTCGCGGATCTTCCCGCGAATGAACTCGCATACGGCGTCGTTCGCTTCGGGGCTCGTGAACACGTCGGCGTAGGAGCCCACGAGCCCGAGCCCGCCGATCTGCCAGCGCTTCTCGAACTCCGTGCGCCGCTCTGCGGGCGTCGCGTTCGCCCAGAGGCTCGCGTTCGGGTCGAAGTCGAGACCGAAATCTCCGCCGGCGTACGGCTTGCGAAACTCGGCGTAGGTCCGCTTCACCTCCGCCTGATAACTCGGCTCGAGCGGCGCATTGCGCGACGGCATCGAGTAGTTCGCGGTGCGCTGGAACACCGTGAGGTGAGCCGCCTGCTCGGCGAGGATCGGGATCGACTGCACCGCCGAAGAGCCGGTGCCGATGATCGAGACGCGCTTGCCCGCGAGGTCGACGCCCTCCTCTGGCCACTGCCCGGTGTGCACGATGCGGCCCGCGAAGGTGTCGAGGCCATGGAACTTCGGCGTGTTCGTCGCCGAAAGGCAGCCCGTCGCCATCACGACGAACTGCGCGCTCACGCGCTCGCCGCTCGAGAGCGCGACGCGCCAGCGTGAGGCCGCTTCGTCCCAGTGCGCCGACTCGACGCGGGTGTTGAACTGGATGTCGCGCCGGAGATCGAAGCGATCGGCGACGTGGTTCGCGTAGCGAAGAATCTCGGGCTGCGTCGCGTAGCGCTCGCTCCAGTCCCACTCGAGCTCGAGCTCGCGCGAGAACGAGTAGGAGTACGCGAGGCTCTCGACGTCGCAGCGCGCGCCTGGGTAGCGATTCCAGAACCACGTACCCCCGACGCCGTGGCCCGCCTCATACACGCGCACCGAGAAGCCGTCGCCCCGCAGCCGATGCAATGCGTAGAGGCCGCCGAAGCCGGCGCCTACGACGACTACGTCGTACGCGTCCGCAAGCTGCGTGCTCGTGCGAAACGAAGCGCTCACTGCCGGTCCTCTGCGGGCAAGGCTACGCCCTGCGCGCGCGCGCTTGCCAGTGCGTGCGGCAATGCGACGCGGAGTTCTCATACATTGCGCCGCGCGGAGCTTCGCAGGGGCTCGCGCTACTACGCGAGGAACGCGATGACAGGCTTGAACGGGAAGGTCGCGCTCGTGACGGGCGCCGCGAGCGGGATCGGCCTCGCCTGCGCGCGAGCACTCGCCGGCGAGGGTGCGCGCGTCTTCGTCGCGGACGTGGACGAGCGCGGTGCGCGCGACGCATGCGCGACGATCGCAGCCGCTGGCGCCGCGGCATCTGCGCTCGCGCTCGACGTCACCGACGAAACGGCGTGGACGGCGGCCATCGCGCGCGTGCGTGCGGAGGCTCGCGCGCTGCACGTCCTCGTGAACAACGCAGGCATCTGCATCGCAGCGCCGTTGCTCGAGCTCTCGTACGCCTCGTGGCGCCGCCAGCTGGCGGTGAACCTCGACGGCGTCTTCCTCGGCACGAAGGCCGCGCTCCCGCTGATGGTCGCGTCGGGCGGCGGCTCGATCATCAACGTCTCGTCGGTCGCGGGCCTTCAGGGAGCGCCGGGGCTCACCGGTTACTGCGCCACCAAGGGTGGCGTGCGGCTCTTCACGAAGGCCGTCGCACTCGAATGCGCGCAGGCGCGCAACGGGGTGCGAGTGAACTCAGTGCACCCCGGCGGAATCGAGACGCCGCTTTGGGCGAAGATGGCGAGCGACGGCCTCGCTCCGCCGGCAGGCGACCCCGTCATTCCCTCGCGCATGGCGAGCACGCGCGAGGCGGCGCTCGCCGCGACACCACTCGGTGTCGTCGGCACGCCCGACGACATCGCCGCGGGCGTCGTCTACCTCGCGAGCGACGGCGCGCGCTTCGTGACCGGCACCGAGCTCGTGATCGACGGGGGCGCGTTCGCGGGCTGAGCGCCCGCTTCGATTCGAAGGGAGACCCGCATGAGCGACTTCACCCTGCAGCACCTCTATCACACGATCATCAACTGCAGGGACATCGAGGAGTCCGTGCAGTTCTACCGCCGGCTCGGCTTCGAGGTCGTCTCGGACCGGCGCGACGCCGTGTGGCCGAATGGCAGCGGCGTGTCGTTCGGCCTCGGCGACACCGCGGGCCGCGGTGTGCTCATGATCCTGCCGAGCGATCCGAACGGACCGATGATCGACTTGATCGAGTGGCTCGAGCCGAAGGCCGACTTCCCCGAGCCTTCTCCTTCGCGCGTGCCGCGCGTGATCGCGTTCCGCACGCGCAACGTGCCGGCCGCGCATCGCGCGCTCGCGGCGCAGGGCGTGAAGTTCACGACGCCCGAGCCCACGTCGATCCCGGCCGCGGGCATCGTCGCCTGCGCGTGTTGTTATGACCCGAACGGCAACATCGTCGAGCTGATCGAGCTCGAGCCGGGCCTGCGTCACTCGCGCATCAAGGAAGTGTTCACTCCGCCCGCGAAGGCCTGAGGACGGATCGCGCGAACACCGCGCCGGCTGCGCCTCGCTGCCCGCGGCGAAGCGCCGCTTGCGCGGGGTGTCGCCTCGGGGATTCGCGAACACCGCACACCGAGGGTCAACGAGACCGAGGCCACTGTTCGATCTCCGCTCGGCTGCGCCTCTCTGCGCGCGGCGACGCGCCGCTTGCTAGGCCCCGCCCTTCACCTTGCTCATGATCTGCTCCGCGCTCTGCCGCACGGCCTGCATGTGCGGGCCCGCTTGGAGATCGCCGCCGGTGCGGACGGTCGCGCGCGCGCCGCGCGCTTCGAGCGCGGTGTGCACGAAGCGTTTGTTCACGCTGAGCACGGCGAGGGGCGTCTGCGCCATCGCGCTCGCGATCTCGAGCACGCGCGCGTCGAGCTCGTCCGGCGCGAACGCGCGATTCACGAGGCCCACGCGCTCGGCTTCTTCGCCCGTGTACACGCGACCCGTGAGATGCAGCTCCATCGCGTGTCGCGGCTGCAGCATCACGGGAAACCACGCGAAGTCCGGCAGGCCGGCAATCTTCAGTACGGGGTGCGAGAGCTTGGCGTCACTCGCCGCGTAGGCGAGGTCGCACGCGCCCACCAGCTCGAGGCCGCCCGCCATCGCGAAGCCGTGGACCTGGGCGATCACCGGCTTCGCGAGGTCCCACAGCGACATCCAGCCCTCGCTCACGTGACGCGCCCACTGCAGGCCCACGTTCGCGGTGAAGTACGGCTGGTTCGCGAGCAGGTCGCTCTTCAGGTCGTAGCCCGACGAGAAGCACGGCCCCGCGCCGCGCACGATCGAGACGCTGATCGCGTCGTCGCGGTCCGCAGCCTGCAGCGCCGCGAGCAGCTCGGCGCGCAGCTCGTTGGAGATCGCGTTGCGCTTGTCAGGGCGATTCAGCGTGATGCGGCGCACGCGGGGCGCGGGGTCGTCGACGAGCAGCGTCTTGTATTCCGTCACGGGAGCCTCCGGGTCGGGCACGCTATCGCCGAAACGTACGGTCGGGAGCGAAGCGCGTGATCGAGCTCGATGGACAGCTGCGCGAGGCGCACGGCGGGCGCACGAAGCCCGTGGTGGTGCACGCGTTCGAGGACGGCGAGCTGCACGTCGAGGGCGCCGGCCCGACGCGCTCGCTCTCGGCGAAGACGCTGCGCATCGGCGCGCGCGCGAAGGACGGCTCGCGCGCAATCGCGCTGCCGGATGGCGCCACGCTCGCGCTGAACGCCGACGACGAGCTCGAGCTCTGGGTGGCGCGCGTGCAAGGCGGCGAGGCAGGCGCAGCCGCCGTGCGCACGCGGCGCGCGCTGCGCGCGGCCGGCTCGATGGCCCTGACAATCGGCCTGATCTTCGCCGTCGTGAAGTTCGGCGTGCCCGCAGCCGCCTCGCTCGTGGCGCGCGGCCTCCCGCACGCGGTAGACGTGAAGCTCGGCGAGAGCGTGGCAGACACGATGGACGCGTCGTTCGGGCCGAGCGAGCTGAGCGAAGCGCGCCGCGCCGAGATCCGCGCGCTGTTCGGGCGGATGCGCAGCTTCGCGCCGCTCGCCGTCGAGCCGCGCCTCGAGTTCCGCGCGGGCGGCGCCGAGGTCGGCGCCAACGCGTTCGCGCTGCCGCACGGCGCGATCGTCGTGACCGATGAGCTCGTCGCGCTCGCAGAGAGCGACGACGAGCTTGCCGCGGTGCTCGCGCACGAGCTCGGCCACGTGCATCACCGCCACGGTGTGCGCGCGCTGCTCCAGGCGCTCGGCATCGGCGCGCTCGCGGCCGGCGCGCTCGGCGACTTCAGCGGCCTCGCTGCCGCCGCGCCCGCGCTGCTGCAGCTCTCCTACTCGCGCGAGTTCGAGCACGAAGCCGACGGCTTCGCGCAGCGCATCCTGGCCGAAGCCCAGCTCGACCCCCGCGCGCTCTCGCGCATGCTCGCGCGCCTCGAAGCCGCGAGCGGCACCGGCGCGATCCCGGCGTACTTGTCGACGCATCCGCCCGCAGAAGAGCGCGGCCTCACGCTGGATGGCCCGCGGTGAGCTCGCCTCTCTCGCGCGCGCTCCTGGTCGCCGCGCCGTTCCTTGCGCTGATGCTCGTGACGAAGCTGCCGAGCTTGCGCTTCGAGCATCGCGAGCCCGACGAAGTGATCTACTGGACCGTCGCGAAGCACCTCGGCGAGCACGGCCGCTACACGCTGCGCGGCGCGCCGTTCCTCTCGAAGCTCTCGCGGCGCATGTACGACAAGCCGCTCTTCCACCACCCGCCGCTCTACCCCGCACTGCTCGCGCCGTTCGCAACGCGCGAGCTGCGCCGCGAAGCCATCGCGATCTCGGTGCTCGGCCACGCGCTCGTGATCTTCGCGGTCGCGCTGATCGGCGTGCACTTGCACGCGCGGGCCGAGAGCGATGAGCCGCCACTGCGAGCGCTTTGGATTCCTTTGCTGGGCGTCACGCTCGACCCGGTGTTCGTGCACGTCGCGCGAAAGCTCTGGATCGACGCGTTGGTGGGCGGCCTCGCGACGCTTGCTGTCGCGCTCGCGATCGTGGGCGCCCCGCGCGAGCGCCGGCGCGTGTGGCTCGCGGCGTCCGGCATCGCGCTCGGCCTCGCCGCACTCGCGAAGCTGCCGGGCCTGCTCGCCGCGGGGCCGATCGCGCTCGCGGTGTTGTTACGGAGCGCGCCGCTGCGCGCGCGCCTCGGCGATCTCGCCTGCGCGGCGGCGCCCGCAACCCTGCTGCTTGCTCCGTGGCTGCTCACGTTCTTCGCGACGTACGGAACCTTCATGCCGTCGTGGGTGCAGGCCGACGCCGAGACGATGCGGCGCTTCCCGATGATTGCCGCAGCCGCCACGAAGCCGTGGCACTTCTATCTCGCGAAGCTCGCGGTCTGTGCGCCGGTCTTCGTCGTCGGAGCCGCAGCTTTCGCGTGGAAGCGCGCGAGCGCGCCGCGCAGCGCCGAGAGCTGGGCGTTGCTCGCTTGGCTCGCGCTCGGCATCGCGGTGTTCACGTTGTTAGGCGTGCGCGGCCACAGCTACCAGCTGCGCTACCTCGCGCCGCTCAGCGCCGCGCTCTACGCGCTACCCCTCGCGCTTCCGCTCTGGTACCGCGCGGGCGATCGCCGCTCGCTCCGAGTCGCCGCGGCGGTGGCGATCGCGTGGGCTGCGGCCGGAGCGGCGCCCTATCTCGTGAATGGCCGTCCCGACGAGTTCGTCGGGCTCGCCGAGAAGCTCCGCTGGCTGACGCTCTAGAACCCTCTCGGAATTCCGGACCGAGCCCGGCGCGCCGATTTGGCCGGCTGGCCAGGCGCGCGTTCGAGATGGGTTCAGTCCAGCCAGCCGCTCACGGTCGCCGGGATTCTCGCGCGCAGCTTTGCCGCATCTTCGGGCAGCAGGAAGCGCCGTTCGATCAGCCGGTTCAACCGGCGCAGGTACGGGCGCCAGAAGCGGCCGTGCGTCGGGTACAGCGCGCGCAGCTGCGCCTGCGAGAACGGCGTGACCGCACCCGAGAGTCGGCACACGAGCCCGCCGATCGGCTGCAGAAAGTCCGGCAGCGTGGGGTCGACCGTGTTGTTAGGCGTGTAGGTCGCCACCGGCACGTCGAGCTCCGGGAGGCGCAGGCCGCCGACCGCGTTGCCGTACGCGTCGCGCACGAGGTCGCCGTTCGCTTCGGCGAGCTTGTCGACGACGGGCAACGGCGTGCCGCGGTCGTGGCGCTGCTCGAGGGCCTCCCACATCGCGTTGTAGCGCCGAAACGAGCGCCGTCGGCAGCATGCCCGCGGGCAGCGCAACGCCGAGCACTTCCTCGCGCGCTTCCCCCGAGGCGCGCAGAGTGATTACGGACGTGAGCCGCGGCGGCACGCCGTCTTCGAGCAGGCGGTGCACCTCGACATCGACGCGATTCTCCGCGGGCCGCGCACTCGGCGCGGCGCCGGCGTCGCGCAGCCAGAGCGAGCCGCCTTCGGCGCGCCGCGGTCGCGCGATGCGCGCGCCGTTCAGCGTGAGGTCGACGATGCCCGTCTCGAGCGGCACCGCGAGCCCGGGCGGCAGCGCGTTCCACGCGAAGCGGCCGCTGAGGCGATGCACGCCGCGCGCGAGGCGAACCGAAGGCGCGCCGCGATCGATCACGCCCATGGCTGCGCCGTCCGCGCGCACGTCTTCAGGCCACGCGCCTGCGCCGCCGGGCAGCGGTACGTCGCTCTCGATCGCGACGAACACCTCCTGCTCGAACGTGCCGCCGCGCGCGTCGAGTGAGAGCGAGAGCCGCCCGGGCCACACGCAGCTGCGCGCGCCGGCGCCCGCGAGCATCGGACACGTCTCCGCCTCGGAGCCGCGCAGCGCCCAGTCGATCCAGGGCCGCAGCGGCTCCGGCACGTCTTCGCGCGCGAGCGGCTCTCCCGCGGCTGCGAGCGAAGTGATTAGGGCGAGCGTGAAGGCGGCGAGCGCGCGCATCGCATCTCCTCGAAAGGACGAGGCGTGCGAACCCCGCGCGCGAGCGCGAGTTCCGCAGGCACGCGCGCACTCTACTCGCGCGCGCAGTCTGCGACGCGCCTCGCAGCCCAGGCCGTGTAAACGCAACGTAAAGGCGAGCGCCGCTCGCCTCGCGTCAGCGCTTCTTCGAGAGATCCGGCGCGTTCTCGATGCGCGCGTGCGCGAGCGCCTTCTTCTTCGCGCCTGCGAGGTCGTAGTACCTGCGCGTCACGATGCGCTGCGCGTAGAGGCCGCCGCCCGCCTGGATGTTCGTCACCGCCTTCCAGCCGCCGAGCGAGTCCGCCGTGAGATCGCGGATCGCGTGGAACAGCCGCATGCGGTACTCGCCGTCGACGCCGGGGCCCGTCGACATGTACTTGCGCACGAGGTGGCCGACCTCGCCGTTCTCGAGATCGGCCATCGCCGGCGTCGTAACGACTGCGCCGCCCGCGATGTCGTGCAGGTGGCGAACCATCAGGTTGTAGTTCGCGGCGCCGTAATACTTCGCCGCGTTCGTGTAGAGCTCGTCGGGCGACGCCGCGCCTTCCGGCGTGATCGAGCAGTTCGCGATCGCCGCCTCGAGTCCGGCGCGCAGGATCGTCGCGTGAATGATCATCTCGGAGATCTTCTCGCGGATGTGCGGCTCGCCCGCGAGGCCGTTCGCCTCCGCCATCAGCTGCGCGAAACCGACCAGCTGATCGCCCTCTTCCACGAATGCGGAGAGCCCGCCGAGGCGCTCCCACAGGCCGAGCGAGTGGGCAAAGATCGCGGCGTGGCGCGTCTCGCCGTCGAGGAACACGCGCTCCTCGGGCACGAACACGTCGTCGAAGATCACGAAACCTTCGGGCATGTGGTGATGCGCCGAGATCGGGAACGTGCGCGCGTCGCCGCCGCGCGGCGCGTAGGTCGTGTTCACGATGCGCACGCCCGGCGAGCTCACCGGCACCACGCACGCGATCGCGTACGCCTCTTCGCCCGCCTTCATCGCCTTGGTCGGAATCGTCATCAGGTCGTGCGCGTACGACGCGCCCGAGATGTGCAGCTTCGCGCCGCGAATCACGACGCCGCCGGGCTTGCGGTCGACCACGCGCACGTAGGCGTCGGGATCGTGCTGCTTGCCGGGCGCGAGCGAGCGGTCGCCCTTCGCGTCGGTGATGCACTCGACGATGCGGATGTCGTCCTTCTGCGCGCGATCGACGTACGCGCCGATGCGCTCCACGTACTTCGGGCAGTCGCTGATCTTCGCCGCAGCGGTCATCAGCGTCATGATCGATTGATAAGTGACGTTCGCGACGAGATCGGCCTGGTGGAGGATCGGGATGCGGTCGCGCAGATCCTGCGCCGAGCGCGCCACGCTCATCAGCGGGCTGCGCGCGTCGGGTCCGGGCGCGTAGAAGCGGTCGTAGGTGGCCGCGATCTCGTTCACCGTGTGGCCGAGCACCGGGTCGCCCTCGATGTCGTCGATGCGCTTGCCTTCGAAGTAGGTCGCGCGTCCGTCGTTCAGCGAAGCCTTGTACTGCGCGCCGGTCATCATGGGCGGAGGTGCTCCTCGTTGTAGGAGCGCGACGTTAATGCGCCGCGCGGACGTTTCGCCGCTGCGCGGGCCAGGTCGCAGGTGGCCTGGGGGGTCCAGGAGCACGGTCGGGACTCCATGAAGTCTCGGAGTCCGAGTCCGTCCGACTCCGAGATTTCGTGGGGCCCCGGTGATCAGTCACTTCGCACGAAGAACTCGCGTCGTTTCACGACAAACACCGCTAGCTGGGCGAGCGCAAGCAGCGTCGCCCAGGGAACTCCCGAGAGGTTGAAGACCGCCAGGCCCAACGAGCACCAAAAGAACCAGCGCGATCGATAGTTCGTGAACAAGACGGTCAGCAAGCTGATCACAGCGCCCAGAGATCCGAACAGGCCGGCGAATAGAACCTGCGGAAGCGCTGCTCCAATCGCGTCTGCGAGCTCCCTCGCGTTGGCCGTACCGGCAGCCGACATCTCTTGAAACGCGCTGAAGACCTCCGCGAGCGCTACGGCAAGGGCGATCGGGGTCGCGACTTGAAGCCCAGTGCCCACGATCGCCGCCGTGCGGGCAATCGGATGGCGAACGCCCAGCTGCTCGCTCAGAACACCACCGGCAACGAGATCGCGGTGCGGAAGCTGCCGCCCGTGATCTTGGGCGCCGGCGCGTCTGGGTCGCGACGCAGGTTCGGGAGGCGTTTCAGTAACAACTCGAGCGCGGTCTCGAGCTCGAGCGTCGCGAGGTGCATGCCGAGGCAGGTGTGCGCGCCCATCGCGAAGGCGATGTGCGGCTTCGCGGGGCGGTGGATGTCGAACGCGTCGGGGTTCTCCCAGCGCTCGGGGTCGCGGTTCGCGGCGCCCACGATCGGCGCGACCGCGCAGCCCGCCTTCACCGGCACGCCGCACAGCTCGGTGTCGCGCGTGGCCCAGCGCGAGAACGCGACGAGCGGCGGCTCCCAGCGCAGGCCCTCCTGCACCGCCTGCGGAATCAGCTTCTTGTCGCGCTGCACGGCGTCGAGCTGCTCGGGGTTGTTCAGCAGCGCGCACATCAGGTTCGAAAACGCGCGCGCGGTCGTCTCGAACGCCGCTGGCGAGAGCAAGCGGATGAACGGGAGGATCTCCTCCACGCTGAGCCGGGCGCCGTCGAGCTCGGCGTTCGCGAGCAGCGTGATGAGATCCTCGCCCGGCTTGCCGCGCGCGGCTTCGATGCGCGGCGCGAAGTAGTCGGCGAGCGCCTTGCTCGCGTGCAGCGCCTTCGTGGCGCCCGCTTCGCCGGAGAGGATCTCGATCGCGAGGCGCATGTACTCGAGCCGATCGCGCTCCGGCACATCGAGCATGCCCGCGATGATCGCGAGCGGGAACGGAAACGCGAACTCCCTTGTTAGGTCCGCACGGCCCTTCGGCGCGATCGCGTCGATGAGTTCGTTCGCGTATGGCACTACGAGCTTGTCGCGCCAGAGCTCGAGCGAGCGGCGCGTGAACGCTTGCTGCACGAGCGCGCGATAGCGGGTGTGCTCGGGCGGATCCATCTCGAGGATGCTGTGCCCGAACACTTTGCCGACGACGTTCGCGTAGCCCGTGGACGAGTAGGTGCGGGAGTCGCGGAACACCTGCGACACCGCGTCGTAGCCGAGCGCGAGCAGGGAGCCGTCGCCCATCGGACTCGGGAGCACGGGGCCTTGCTTCCGCATCGCGCCGAAGAACGCGTACGGATCGGGTGGGCCCAGCGAGCCAATTTTCGAGAACTCATCGAACAGCGGGTCGAGCGCGGCGGCTTCCACGGCAACTCCAGTGACTAAGTGAGACCGAGCAGCGCGCGCCCGTTGTCGCGCATCATGGTGCGGATCGCGGCCTCGCTCGTTCCGGCAGGCAGGTAGCTCGGGTACGCAGCCGGCTCGGGAATGCCCTCCGGGTGAGGCCAGTCCGATCCGAATAACAAGTGCTCGGGCTGCAGGAACTCGAACAGCAGCGCGTGATCCTCTTCGGGGAACGGATTCACGCGCACGTGCGCGCGGAAGATGTCGCTCGCCTTGTCCTTCGGGCGCCCGCCGATCCACGGCGAGTGCGAGGTGGCGGAGCGCTGCGCCTTGTCGAGACGTTTGATCAGGTAGGGAACCCACGCGCTGCCGCACTCGATCGTGGCGACCTTCACGCTGGGGAAGCGCCCGAACACGTTGTCGAAGATCAGCGCGCCGAGCGTGTGCATGATCGGCGCCTCGATGAACGCGAACGCGTTCTGCCAAGCGCTCTGATGGTGCGAGCGCGGGCGCGGCGCGTGCCCCCACTGCGTCGACAAGAGCTCGTTGTAGCCGGACTCGGCGGCGTGGTACGCGACCGGCACGCGCGCCTCGGCGAGCCGCGACCACACGGGATCGAAGTGCGGGTCGCCGGGGCTGCGGCCGTTCACCGGACCCGCGAGCAGATGCACCATGCGCGCGCCTCGCGCGAGCAGCGAGTCGAGCTCGCGCACGGCGAGATCGACGTCGATCAGCGAGAGCAGCGGCACGCCGATGATCCGATTCTGGTACGCGAAGCCCCAGTCTTCTTCGAGCCAGCGATTGAACGCGCGCGCGCTCGCGAAGGTCGTCTCGGCGTCGTCTCGCAGTGCGTGCTCCCAGGTCACGCCGAACGTCGGAAACATCAGGCACGTCTCGACGCCCTGCGCGTCCATCACCGCGAGACGCGCCGCGCGCTCCTGATAAGCGGGCTGCATCGGCTTCAGGAACGACGCTGCGGTCCCCTCCCCGTTCGCTTTCAGCATGTCCGCGAGGCGCCCGGGCGGCGGCACCAAGTCGAACGTGGGCGGCGTGAAGTGATGCTTCACGCCGGCGACGAAGATCGTGTCCTTGCCGCGCGCGTCGGTCTCGACGCGCACCGCGCGCTCGCGGTGCTGCGGCTCGAGGTAGCGCGTGAAGGCGTCGCGCGGCTCGTAGTAGTGATTGTCCGCGTCGAAGATCCCGAAAGACGCCTGCGCCATGTCGGCCCCTTCGCGAGGCGAGCCAGCATACGCCAGGCCGGAGGGGCGCAGACGGGCGGTGATAGGCTGCGCTGCGTGGCCCGCTTCGACCTCATCTACGAGACGATTCAGTACTCGCCCTACTTCGGGACCGACGATCCCGATCTGCCCGCGCAGATTCGCGGCGCGGCGAAGGCGGGCTTCGCGGGCATCGGCGTCGATCATCGCGGCACGCTCTCGCACTTCACGCAGAAGCGCGGCTCGCTGCGCGACATCGCGGAGCTGCTCGGCGAGCACGGCCTGCGTTGCTTCGCGGTGCAGGACCTCACCGTGACCGAGGACGAGCGCGAGACGCTCGAGCTCGCGGAGCGATGCAGCGAAGCTGCCGCCGCGCTGCGCGCGGAGTGGGTGCACTGCTGCTTCACCGCGCCGATCCGCGACGAGACGCTCGCGCTCTTCCGCCGCGCGCTCGAGATCGCGCGGCCCGCCGGCGCGCGCTTCTCGCTCGAGTTCCTCGCGTGGGGCGAGATGAACGACGTGGCGCGCACGCGCGAGGTGATCCGCCGCGCCGCGCAGCCCGACGTCGCGATGCTGGTGGACACGTGGCATGCGCGGTTCGGCCCGACGAGCTGGGAGGATCTCGCGTCCCTGACGACCAGCGAGCTCGCCTACCTCCAGTTCGACGACCACCCGCGGCTCGCGAGCGACGACCTGTTCAGCGAGACGATCGACCGGCGCGCGCTGCCGGGCGAGGGCGAGCTCGACCTCGCGCGCTTCGCGCGAATCTTTCGCGACAAGGGCTATGCCGCGCCGGTGAGCGTCGAGGTGCTGAACCGCGAGATGCGCTCGATGCCGCGCGAAGAGTTCGCGCGCCGCGTGTACGAGAGCGCGATTCGCTACTGGAGCTGAGCGATGCGTCGAGTCGTTCTCGCACTGCTGCTCGTGCTCGCCGCCGCGATCGCGCTGCCGCCGCTGTGGTTCGCGGTGTTTCCCGTGAAGCCTCCCTCGCTTTCCCCGGCGGAGAACTTCGCAACGCTCGCGAGCGGCGCGCGCATGCACTACGTCGAGCGCGGCGAAGGGCCGGCGGTCGTGCTCGTGCACGGGCTGCCGGGCCAAGCGAGCGAGTGGCGCGAGACGACCGAGCTGCTCGCGGCGCACGGCCGCCGCGCGATCGCGCTCGATCGCATCGGCTACGGCCACTCGGACGCGCGCGCGGGCGACGACTTCTCGTACGAAGCGAACGCGCGCGAGCTGCGCGAGCTACTCGCGGCGCTGGACCTAACAGATGCGACGGTCGTGGGCTGGAGCTACGGCGGCGGCACTGCGCTGACGGCGGCGCATCAAGAAGCGATGAGCGCGGGTGAGCAGCGCATCGCGCGGCTCGTGCTGGTCGGCAGCGTGGGGCCCAGCGATGGCCCCTCGGGCCCGCCGCCCGCGTTCGCGGCAGTCTTCTCGGTCGTGATTCGCTGGATGCGTCTCATTCCTCCGGCCGGCCAGTGGCTGCAGCGCACGATCAGCGAGCGCGCCTACAGCGGGCAGCCGCAGCCTGCGTGGTGGCTGCCGGGAGTCGCCGCGAACATGGCGCAGGAGAAGGCTCGCACCGCGTACGTACGCGAGGGCGCGCTCGCCGCGGCTGCGACGCTCGATAGCGCGGGCCTCGATCTCCCCATTCTCGTCATCCACGGAGACGACGATCGCCTCGTCCCGATCGGCGTTGGCCGCGCGCTCGCGAGTAACAACTCGCACGCCGAGCTCGTGGAGGTCGCGGGCGGAAGCCACATGCTGCCCGTGACGCACGCGGAGCTGCTCGCCGATCGCATCGCCGTGTTCAGCGCGCCGCCGCCCGCTGACGAGCCCGTGATGCTGCCCGGTGCCGAGGGCAACGCGCCGCTCGAGGAGCCGGTGGAGTGGATGGACTCGCTGGCCGCGCGCGCACGCTGAGACAATCAGGCCGGGCCGAAATGTCTCAGCGCGCATGCCTCGCGACGAACTCGGCGGCGTGCTTCACGGCCCACGCGGCTTCCGGGCAGAAGCCGTGCAGGCCCACGAACCCGTGGATCATGCCCGGCCAGATCTCGAGCGTGACCGCGACGCCATCGCGGCCCGCGCGCGCAGCGAGGCGCACGCCGTCGTCGCGCACGCTGTCGATCTGCCCGTACTGCAGCAGCAGCGGCGGCAGGCCGCGCAGGTCCGCGTGAATCGGCGACACGTGCGGATGGCGCGCGTCGCCGTGGGGGCCGAGGTAGTCGCGCCAGCGCTCGCGCATCCACTCGGCGTTCACGAACACGTCCTCGGCCACGGGATTCGTCGCCGAGTCCCCTGATACCTCGGCGTCGAGCCAGCCGCCGAGCGAGACGGCGCACGCGGGCAGCGGTGCACCGAGGTCGCGCAGCTTCACGAGCGTCGTCACGACGAAGCCGCCGCCGCACGAGTCGCCGAGCAGCGCGATGCGCTCCGGCGCGATGCCGCTCGCGACCAGCCCCTGATGACTCGCGACGCAGTCGTCGAGCGCCGCGGGGAAACGGTGCTCGGGTGCGAGGCGGTAGTCGACGACGAACGCGCGCGCACCGGTCGCGCGCACGAACCACGCGGCGTAGAACGTGTACTCGGCTGCCGTGCACGAGACGAGCGCGCCGCCGTGGAGGAACAGGAGCACCGGCTCGTCGTCGCGATGTCGCTTCGTCTTCAGCGAGACCCACACGCCGCCGACTCCGCCATAGCTCGCGGGCTCGACCGCGATGTCCGGTCCCGGATCGTGTCCGTGCGCTGGCTTGAACTTCGCGCGCACGACTTCGTGCGAGTCGCCGGGAACCGCGATGCCCTTGGGAAAGTTCGCGAGCGCCGCCCTGAACTCCGCGCTCGGAACTGCCCGCTTCATCTCACGCCGTCCCACACCGCGCGCGACTTCGCGGCTGGATCGCGCAGCACGCCGACGCGATCGCCGAGCTCCATCACCGAGCGCTCTCCGCCATAACAAGGCCACGCGCCGGTTGCGCCGCACGCGGGGTCGCCCGTCTTCACGAACGCCGTCCACGCGGCGTGCATCACGCGCGCAAGCGCGTCGGGCCGCTCGCCGGGCCCGAGCATCGCGTCAACACCGGGCCGATCGAGCGTGTTGAACGCGAACGGAATCTCGAGCGCGTGCGTCGCGCCGAGCCGTCCGCCGAACGCGCGCGACTTCCACGTGAACAGGTACTTCCACGTGCGCCCGCCGCTCGCTTGGTGCGCCTCCGCGAGGCGCACCGCGGGAATGCGGAACACGTGATCCGTCGACATCGCGAGCGCGAGCTCGCGCGGCGAAGCGGCGGGATGATCCGCGCGATACGCCGCGAGCGCGCGCTCCGCGTCGGCGAAGTAGCGGCCCGCGAAGCGCGAGAGCTTCGCGTCGTCGACTTCCGGCACGCCGAACAGCGTCATCTCGTCCGCGTTCGTGCCGACCAGCACGTTCACGCCGCGCGCGTCGCCCGCGCGCACCGCGTCGAGAGGCGCGCGCGGGATCGCTGCGCCGTCGATCACGGGCATGAACGGCATGCCGCCGATGCCTGCCGCGTCCGCGATCACGCGCTCGCGCGAGAGCTTCTCCACCTCGGTCTGCGCGGCGAGGATGCGCTCCGGCGATGCCGCGAGCATCTCGGTGATCGAGCCTGCGCCGAGCGCGCGCGCGAAGTGCTCCGCGACGACCGCGCCGGCCGCCTTGTCGCTCACGTGCTGCGCGGCGCCGCTCTGCGGGATCGCGCCGCGGAAGAGCCCGCCCGCACCGGCGACTCCGAGCAGAATGCCCACGCTCATGCCGCCCGCGGATTCGCCCGCGATCGTGACGCGCGCGGGATCGCCGCCGAAGAACGCGATGTTGTCTCGCACCCAGCGCAGCGCGGCGAGCTGGTCCTGAATGCCGAGGGAGCCGCTCGTTCCATAATCACTGCCGCCGATCGCTTCGAGCTGCGCGAAGCCGAGCGCGCCGAGGCGGTAGTTGATCGAGACGACGACCACGCCGTCTCGCGCGAACGAGCTGCCGTCGTACCAAGGGATCGCGCCCTGCCCGCTGCGGAAGCCGCCGCCGTGGATCCACACCAGCACGGGCCGCCGCGCGTCGTCGCACGCGGGCGTCGTCACGTTGAGGGTGAGGCACCCGGCTTCGTCCCAGCGCACGTTGGGGTTGCCGACGAGGCCGTCACCGGGGGGCTGCGGCGCGGCCGGGCCGAAACGCGTTGCGTCGCGGACTCCACTCCAGCGATCGGGCGCTTCGGGCGGCCGGAAGCGCCGCTCGCCCACTGGCGGCGCCGCGTACGGGATCCCCGCGAACAGCAGCACACCGTTCTTCTCGCGACCGCGAACTTCACCCGAGCGCGTGTTGGCTTGCGTCATGCGCGCGAGGGTGCAGCGCTCACATGCGCCCCGCCATCGAGGCCTTGAAGCGCTCCAGCCAGTGCTTGTTCGGATTCGTCGCGCGCGTCTCCGCGATGCGCTCGGTGTCCCACAGCTTCGAGAACGTGAAAGCGCGCGGACACTGCGCGTAGGCCTCGTCCACCTCGATGAGCAGGCCCTGCAGGATCTTCGTGTTGTCGTCGCTTGCGAACACCTCGGGCGAGATCCCTGATAACCGTCCGTCCGTCTTCTCGACGACCGACTCGCGGCCGTTCACGCGCACGCTCCAGTCGCAGCCCGGGATGAAGAACAGCAGCGCCGCCTTCGCGTTCGTCTCGAGGTTCTCGTAGGACTGAAAGAGGTTGTTGCCCGCGACGTCCGGCAACAGCAAGCGCCTCTCGTCGAGCACCTTCACGAAGCCGGGCAGGCCGCCCTTCGGCGAGGCGTCGCAGTTGCCGCGCGCGTCCGCGGTCGAGAGCACTGCGAACGGCGCCGCTGCCACGAACTCACGGATCATCTCGTTCATCACGGGAAAGATCTTCTTCACGACGAGCGGGATCGGTTCGCCGAACTTTTCTTGTGCGCGGTTCACGAATGCCTCCGAGTAGGCCCCATCTTATGATGCCTGCGGCGCTGGCAGCAGGCGCTGCCGGCGGACCCTCGGAGTGCGCCGATCGCGCATCCCGGGTCGGTCTCCTAGCGTGCGCGCCTTCGGGGAGTCGCCATGCCTGCGTCGATCGAAGACCGCCTCGCGCTGCAAGAGCTCGCCGCCCGTTACGCGCGCGCCGTCGACCGCCGCGACTTCGTCGGCTTCTCCGCGCTGTTCACGCGGGACGGCGTGCTGTGCGGCCCTGGCTACTCGATGCGCGCGCACGGCGAGATCGAGAAGGGCATACGCCTGATCGAGCAGTACGAATCGACGCACCACTGCGTCCATCAACAACTCGTCGACGTGCGCGGCGAATCCGCCAGCGGCGAGACCTACTGCGTCGCGCGCCACGTCTACGAGAAAAAGGGCGTGAAGCGCAAGCTCGACATGGGAATCCGCTACCAGGACGAGTACCGACGAGAACAGGGGACGTGGCTGTTCGCTCGCCGTGAGCTCGTGCTCGACTGGACGCAGGATCTTCCACTGCTCGCATGAGACGCGAAGCGAAACCTCAAAACAACCGCACCAACACCTGACGACGAAACGCGGGCTCGATGTCTGCAGCAAGCCGCGAGCGCCCAAGCAGGGACGTGCTTGATGCGTGGCGCGGCGCGCAGCGAGCCGGAGTCCGCGGAGGCGAGCGAAGCACAAGGAAGAACGAGGCGAGGCAAGCCACAGTCGCCGGCACAAGGAGACGCACCGTGACCATCCGAACCGCCGTTGGCCTCTACGGCCTCGAGAACGTACTCGGCGGCGACTTCCGCAGAGTCACCGAGATCGTGAAGAGAGCCGACGCCGAAGGCATCGGCCAAGTCGTGATGACGGACCACGTCGTCATGGGCACGCGCACCGATCGCTACCCGTACGGCCCGTTCCCGAGCCCGCCCGAGTACCCGTGGTTCGAGCCGATCGTCGCGATGTCGGTGTTCGCGGGCGTGACGACTCGCGTGCGGCTCTCGATGAGCGTGCTGATCGCGCCGCTGCGCCCCGCGGTGCTGCTCGCGAAGCAGGCAGCCACGCTCGATCTGCTCTCGAACGGGCGCCTCGATCTCGGCGTCGGCACGGGCTGGCAGCGCGAGGAGTACGACGCGTCCGGCATTCCCTTCGAAGGCCGCGGCGTGCGGCTCGCGGAGCAGATGCGCGCCTGCCGCGACTTGTGGACGAACGCGCCCGGCACTTATCAGGGTGAGACGGTCGACGTGCGCGGCCTGTACTCGAAGCCGTTCCCCGTCCAGCCCGGCGGCCCGCCGCTCTGGTTCGGGCTCGCGCCGACCGAGATCAACTGCAAGCGAATCGCCGAGCTCGGCGTGGGCTGGATCCCGATCGTGCAGGATCCCGCCGCGATCGCGGAAGGCGTGAAGTCGCTGCGCGCCGCGTTCTCGCGCGCCGGCCGCGACCCGAGCGAGCTGCAGGTGCGCGCCCACGTCCCGCCGCGCCCGAACACCGCGGCCCGGCTCGACCTCGAGGCCACGCTCGCCGCCGGCCTCGAGCCCGCGCTCGCCGCAGGCGTGACGGTGATCGAGATCCTGCCGTTCCTGTTCGCACGCAACGAGAGCGAGATCAACGCGGTGGTGGAGCGGGTGGCGAGGCTGGGGCGGTAAAACTCAACCCACTGCAAGCTTCTCGAGCGGAATCGACTCCTCCTTCACGCCATCGGGATCGCGGAAGCTGATTGTTGCCAGCTTTGCGGCGGCGTCGAGAGACAGGACGACTCCAACGCTTCCAGCCGCCCGCTGGTCGTGATCCGCAATGAGTCGCACCAGGCGACCGGGAATCAGGGCGGCGCCGTCGACGAGCGGCACTTTCTTTGCGGTCACGCCAGAAATGCGTTCGACGTACTCCCTGACCATCAGTAGGAACGGTTCGGACGAAAACCCAGCGCCGAACGCGAGCACGACAGTCGCCGTCGCCGAGGCCGGCTCGACAATCGAGAACGCGACGACGGCGATGATCGGCGCGGCGAGCAGCTGAATCAGCTGGAACAAGAGGAAGTCGCGCGCTTGATTCGGCGTGAGCTTCGTAGGTTCCCCCGATGCCGGTGCGTACCCATCCTCAGAGCGGAACTGGATCTCTGGGAGCTTCCTAAGCAAGCCGATCGAGCCGCCGAGCATGGCGATCAATACGAAGTACAAAGGAACGACCACGCCGCCTGAGATCGGGTGGACATGAGATTGCGCGCAGCTCTCGCTGCCACATGCTCGGGGGATGGGCCCCGACCGCCCGTTTTGGTCGTCCTCAGCGGCCGGCGCCAGCCGAACGTCGACCGCGATCCCCGGCGCCAGAATCCAACCCCCGACGCTCACGACCCACTGCGGCTCGAGCACACCGCATGGCGCGCCGAGGCCGCGCACGTCGGTTTGCGAGTCGTCTTCGCCTTCCGCGTAGTCGCAGCCGATCAGAATCGCGATCGGCTCCCACGCCCATGGGTCGTGCGACCCGTTGTGAACACGCGAGCTCTCCTGTCGATCGTCGTCCCTCCCGTTGGGCGACGACTCATTCCCGGAAACCCCGGCCGGAGGATCTTGCGCCACGTTCTCGTCCGCTGCGGTCGTCTCGGCGGCCTCATCCGAAGCGATGTCGGGCACCTCTGCCGGGAGTGCTGCGTCTGCCTCCGCCTCGGCCGCCCTCGAATCTCGACCGACCTGCCCACCGATCGGTGTCGTGGCGCCGCAATTCTCGACGAAACACAGGCTGCGCGAGCCGAGAGGACCCACGTCCGGCAGGAACATGAGAACCGCGGGCATCACGAATGCGATCAAACCGTAGGTGTAAGCCGTGCGGAAAAGGGGCGGGAACGTCTTCTCGTTCGCCTTGATCGATCCCGACACGCCCGACTGGATCGGGCGCGTGAACAGCAGGATCGTTCCGAGCAGCGCGACTGCGAAGCCAATGCCCTGAACGATGCTTCGCTGTTCTTGTGTCTCGCCCGCAAGTCCGATCGCGGCGGCTGCGAGGCCCGACGCAACGAGGTTCCCTGCGTTGTCGACGAAAGCGCTCGACCACTTGGAACCACCCGGCTTGGAGCCTTCGGACGGAGGCAACTCGGGCATGGCGCATCTCCCGCGACGGACCTTCCCACGCCGTCAAGAGAGAACGCTGTGAACTCGTTCACTCGCCGCCCGGCTCATAACAACCCCGCCCGCTTCACCTCCAGGTACGCGTTCACCATCGCGATGCCGAGCTTCTCGGGCTCGGTGTCGAGGCGCACGGCGCTGCGGCGCGGCAGGCTGTCGAGCGCGCGGCGGCGCTCGCTGCGGTACGCGTGGATCGAGGCGACGCGCAGCGCGTCGTCGAGCGTCTCGATCGGCGCGCGCAGCGCGTCGCTCATCGCGCTCTCGCTGAGGCTCGCGAGCAGCACGAAGTGGCGGCGCGAGAGCAGCTCGAGCGCAGGCGCGAGCTCGTGCGCGTCTTCGTCGCGGATGTTCGAGACGACGACGACGAGCGCGCGCTTGGTGAGCCGCGCCGCGAGCGTACGCGCAGCCTCGAGGAAGTCGGACGCGCGCGGGCTCGTGTCGAGGTCGACCAGCGCGGCGAGCAGCGCGTTCACCTGCGCCACGCCCTTGCGCGGCGCGAGCCAGCGCGCGGGGCCGCTGAACGTCATCAGGCCCACGGCGTCGCCCTGCTTCGTCGCGACGTGGCTCGCGAGCAGCACGGCGTCGACGGCGGCGTCGAAGTGCGAGCGCCCGCCGTCGACGGCGCGCAGCCGCTGGCTGCAATCGAGCAGGAACACGACGCGCTGGTCGCGTTCGTCTTGGTACTCGCGCGAGATGGGCTTGGTCGTGCGCGCGGTCGCCTTCCAGTCGATCTGGCGCAGCGCGTCGCCGGCGCGGTACTCGCGCAGCTGGTGGAAGTCGAGGCCATCGCCGCGGCGCGGGCGCTTCTTCACGCCGAGCTGTGCCGTGCGCGTCTCGGCGGCGAGCAGCTGGTAGCGCGCGATCGCGCGCACGTTCGGGTAGACGCGGATGCGCTGCGCCGCGGCGATGCGCACGCGGCGCTCGAACAGGCGCAGCGGCGAAGCGAGGCGCAGCTCGATCGGCCCGAACTCGTGGGGCCCGCGCACTTCCGGCCGCATGCGGTACTCGAGCTCGGCGCGCTGCTTGGGCGGCACGCGCAGCGCGAGCGGCACGCCCTGCACCTCCGCGCGCGGCGGGTGGTGATCGTGCACGCGCCCGGCGAGCGAGAGGCGCCCCGCGTTCTCGACGTGCAGCTTCACGCGCGTCCACTCCGCGCGCGAGATCGCGAGGGACACTTCGCGCGTGGCCGTCGGCTTCGCTGCGAAGAGCGCGAGCGCAGCGTCCGCGGCGAGCGCGACCCCGAGCGCTGCGCCTGACAGCTGCCACGCGAGCGCGAGGCGCGGCTCGAACGCGGCGGCGAGGCCGACGGCCAGCCACGCGCCGCCGAGCGCGAGCGCGCTGCGCGAGGGGACGATCACGTGCGCGGAGCCGGGACGTCGGCGAGCACCGCGTCGATCAGCTGGTCGACGCTGCGCGCCTCGAGCTCGGCCTCGGGCGCGAGATGGATGCGGTGGCGCAGCACGGCGTGAGCGCATGCCTTGACGTCATCGGGCACGACGAACGTGCGTCTCTCGAGCAGCGCCGTCGCGCGCGCCACGCGGATCAGCGCGATCGCTCCGCGCGGACCCGCGCCGATCGCGGCGCCGGCGGCATCGCGCGTCGCTCGCGCGATGCGCACCGCGTACTCGCGCACGCGCTCGTCCACCACGAGCGAAGCGGCCACGCGCTGAAGCGCGAGGACGTCCTCGGGCGTCGCGACGACTTGCACGGCATCCAGCGGCAGCGCGTCGCCGACGCGCCCCTCCGTGACGTGGCGCGTGAGCTCCACCTCGTCCGCTTCGCTCGGGTACGCGATGCGCACCTTCATCAGGAAGCGGTCGAGCTGCGCCTCGGGCAGCGGATACGTCCCCTCCATCTCGATCGGGTTCTGCGTCGCGATCGTCATGAACGGATCGGGCACGCGCAGCGACTCGCCCTCGATCGTCACCTGCCGCTCCTGCATCACCTCGAGCAGCGCGGCCTGAGTCTTCGCGGGCGCGCGGTTGATCTCGTCGGCCAATAACAAGTTCGTGAAGACGGGGCCTTTGCGCAGCTTCATCGTGCCGCTCGGCGCGTCGTAGAGCACGTGGCCCACCACGTCGGCCGGCATCAGGTCGGGCGTGAACTGCACGCGCGCGGTGTGGCCGCCGAAGCTGCGCGTGAGCGCGCGCGCCACGAGGGTCTTGCCGACGCCGGGCACGCCTTCGAGCAGCACGTGCCCCGCAGCGATCAGGCTCGCGAGGATCATGTCCACCGCTTCGCGCTGGCCGACCACCGCCTTCGCGATCTCCGCGCGAATCCGCGCCGCCAACTCTGCAGCCTGAGCATTCTCCACGTGAGATTCTCCTAACGAGCGTTGATTCAGAGCACGGCGCGAATTCGCGCGAGCGCGCGCACCGCCGCTACGTAGAGCCGCACTGCGACGGCAGTGCCGTCCAGTGCGTGCGCCACCTCGGCTTCCGGCAGCCCACTCGCCTTCGCGAGCCACGCGTTGCGCTCGCGCTCGGGCAAGCGCGCGAGGCCCGGCCTGTGCAGCGCGAGCTCGCGCCGCAGCGCATCGCGCAGACCCGCGAGCAGCCCCTGCGCGCGGTCGTGCCGCCAGTGGAAGGCGCCGGCGGCTTCCAGGTGCTCGAGCCAGCTGCGCCGTGCGAGGTCGGGCTCGGGCAGCACCGGACCGAAGCGCACGAGCGAGCGCCACAGCCATGCGGCGATCAGCGCGGCGAGCGCGATCAGCGCAGGCGTGCCGTGCTCCGTGAGCAGCTCCCAGAACGTGGGCCACTCGGTGGACGTGAAGATGAGCACCGGCGCGAGCTCGTCGCGGCCGTGCCGCAGCCAGCGCACGACGAACTCGGCGTTCTGCACGTTGCCGATCGTGTCGTTCACGAGCGGCTCGTCGCTTGTTATGGCGCTGATCACGCCGTCGCCGTGCTCGACCTCGACCAGATGCGCGCCGCGCTTGCCGGCCACGACCCACGTGGCGACCTCGGAGGTGTCCTCCCACCAGAAGACCGAGTGGAACTCGACTTCGAGCGGCTCGTCGCCGTCCTCGACCGTCACCCACACCGACTCGCGCGCGCCTGGCAACCACCTCCCCTGGAGCACGTCGTCGACACTCGTGGGAACGGCGCGGGGCGGCGTCGCCTCGCCTGCGTCCGACGCCTCCGCGTCGCCCTCGCCCTCGACGGCGGAACGCGCGATCGCTTCGGCGTTGTCCTGCGCGAGCTCCTCCTGCGGCGCCACCCGCTGGCGCAGCCCGAAGCGATCGAGGATCGCGTCGGGGCGGCCGCTCTCGATCTCTTCTTCATCGCCAGCGCTCGCCGGCGGCTTCCACACGGTGTACGTGACGACCACGAGGTGACCGCCGCGTTCGACCCAGTCCAGCAGCTGCTGGCTGCGCTCCGCGCCGAGCGTCGACCGGTTGTGCGCGAAGAACACCGTCGCAGGCGGCTCAGGCAAGCGGTCGAGTGCGCTGAGATCCTCCGCGACCGATACGCCGTGTCCCATGCGCTCGAGCAGGCGGCCGAGCGCGAGATAGTTGTTGCGGCGCGCTTCGGCCGAAGCGGGCGCGCGGGAGGTCACCTCGCGCTGCTCGAAGCAGGCGAAGAAGCCGGCGGTACAGAGCGCGACGAGGACGCCCACGATCGCGGCGCGCTGCAAGAGCGACTGGTTCACGCGCGCACCTCGAAGGCGCGGAAGTCTTCGCAGAGCGCGCCGAACTCGGCGGCCGCGGGCGCGCTGTGCCCATAGCGCGCGCGCACCCAAGCACCGGTAAGCGCCCCGAACGCGCCCGCGATGCCGTCCGTCTCCATGCGCCGGACAGCGCGCAGACACTCGTTCTCGGTCGCGCTCTCGGGAATCTCGAGCGCGCCGCGCTTCGCGAGGCGCACGAGCGCGCCGCGATAGAGCAAGCTGAGCGCGAGCGTCGCGTCGCCTCGTTCCCAAGCCGCGCGCGCCGCTGCGACGACGTCTTCGGGCAGCGACTCGGGGCGCAGATCGAGGCCCATCAGCGTGACGGGCATGCGCTCGGCCCGCGGCGCGCGCGAGAGGTCGAAGCGCTTGCCGCGCAGCGCGAAGAGGATCGCGACGACGGCCACCACCAGCCCGCCATAGAGGAGCACGCGCGCGAACTGCACGAAGAAGTCGACGAGGCTCGCGAGCCACGAGGGATCGTCCTGGGGCGCATCCGGCTCGGACTCCTTCGGCATCCAGCGCAGCTCGGTTCGCTCGGATCCGAAGTCGGGGTCGCGCAGCACGTCGGCGATGCAATCGCCGGCCGACGCCGCCTCGCTCGGGACACAGTCGCTCGCCCGCGCCGGCGACGCCGAAGCGTTGAGCAGTGCGAGCGCGAGCGCCGCCGCGATGCCGACGCGCGCCGCCGGCTTCGCCGCTCGCGCCGCGAGGCGGCGGAAGGCAAGCTCGATCTCCCAGCCCTCGAGGAAGATGCGGCGATTCACGTACAGCGCGAAGCCGCCCGCCACGAGCAGCGGCTCACACACGCTGATGCCCACGAGATAGAGCGCCGGCACGACTCGCGGAATCGCTTCGTCGCCGAACACCATCTCCATCGGATCCCAGCCCGTCTCCGGCGGCGCGAAGAGCCAGGCAAGCGAGAGCAGTCCCAGCCCGATCATTCCGTTCAGGTGCGCGACGACGGTGGTGAGCGCGAGCGCGCCGCCGCTGTCGCCGCGCGCGAGGATGCGCGAGCGCTCGCGCCGCGCGGTGCCGCGCAGGCCTTCGAGCTGAAGAACGGGTTGGAGGAACGTGCGCGCCGTCGCGAAGCGGCCGAGCGTGAGCGCGTGCAGGAGACCCGTCGCGAGCAGGAGGCGCGGCAGCGCGCGCGCAGTAGCGGCGACGGACGCGCGCTCGCCGAACAGCTCGCGCGAGAGCACGTCGAGGGGAATGCGCGCGAACGCTGGCCGCAGAAACCAGAGCGCGAGCACGGCCCAGCCGGGCTCGTCCCCTAACAACCAAACCACCGCGCAGCCCATCGGCAGCGCGAGCGCGAACCAAGTCGCGGCGAGCGGGCGCCACCACGCGCGCGCCATCGCGAAGCCGAGGTCGAGCGCCTCGAGCCCGCTGCGAATGCGCAGTGCGACGCGCGCTCCCGTCGCGGCGCTCACGCGCGCCTCCAGCGCCGGCCGCCGAGCGCGAGCCACACGATCACGAGCAGCCACAGCCCCGCGCCGACCGCGTAACGCACCTGCGCGGGAATCACGGGCTGCCCCGACCAGAGCGCCTCGATCACCGCGGCGATCACGGTGATCGCGATCGTCCCGTAAAGGATGGGCACCGAGCGCAGCGTGGCGGCGCGCAGCATCGCTCCGCGCGAGCGCGGCCCAGTCACGAGCAGCGCGAGGCCCATGCGCATCCCAGCGACGCCCGAGAGCACCACGGCCGTGAGCTCGAACGAGCCGTGCCCGATCACGAAGGGGTAGAAGGTCTCGCCGTAGCCGACGTTCGAGATGTGGCCGGCGACTGCGCCGATCAAGACACCGTTGATGCCGATGATGAAGAGGCTGCCGATGCCGAACAGGATTCCACCGGCGAAGGTGCGGAAGTCGACGCCGACGTTGTTGCCGACGTAGAAGAAGAACATCCCCACGCCTTCCGCGGCGCCGCGCGGCTCGTCGAAGTGATCCGAAGCGGGGTCGTACATCGCCTCGAAACTCGCGACCTGCGCTTCGTCGACGATCGAGTAGACGAGATCCGGCTTGCTTCGCACGCCGAGGAACGTGGCCGCGAAGGAGCCGTAGAAGAACACGCTGAGGAGCAGTGCGAGGCGCCACTCGCGGCGTACTGCGCGCGGAAAGCGGCGCAGGAATAAATCGAGGAAACCGCCCTGCGCGAGGCCGGCGCCGTAGAGCACTTGATGCCCGCGCAGCGCGAGCGCGTTCAGGCGCTGCACGAGCGCGGCGTCGAAGCGGCGGTCGCGCGCGAGCACGAGGTCCTGGCACAACACGCGATACAGGCGCGGGAAGTCTGCGACGACTTTGCGCAGCGCGATCGAGGCGAGCGCGCGCTCGAAGCGCTCCCACTCGGCCGCACGCGCGCGCTCGAACGCCTCCTGCCTCACCGCGCGCGCCCCGCGCCGCGCAGGTGGGCGGCCACCGCCTCGAGCTGCGGAGTCGCGGGCGCACCCGCGCGCAGGAGCGGCGTCGCGAGGGCCGCCAGCTCTTCTCGGCGCGCCGCCGAGAACGCCGCACTGCGCGCGCCGAACGCGAGCACCGCGGCCTGCTCGTCGAGCGCGAGCGGGAGCGCGGGCGGCGCGGGGTCGCTCGCGGCAGTGCGCGGCTGCGGCTGTGCCTTCGCCTCTGTGTAGATCACGAGCGTGCCGGCGGCGTGATCGCCGAGCCGCCGGAAGCCGCGCGAGGCGAGCATCGACGCGAGCGCGAACATGTACGTGCCGGGCAGCATGTCCGCGAACAGCAGCAGGTTGCGCAGCAGCGAGGCCCCCCAGCGAATGCGCGTGCCATCGGCGTGCACCACGCGAATGCCGACCATGCGCTTGCCGAGCGTCTGCCCGTCGCCGAGCAGCTCGAACGCGACGGGGTAGATCACCTCGCCGAGCGCGAAGATCATGAAGATGAGGCCGCCGGCCGCCGCGCCGAACCCAATTCCGATGGGGATCGCCGCGACGGTGTAGAAGACCGAGCGAACGAAGATGTCCGCCGCGAACGCGAGCGCGCGCGCAGGCAAGCCGGCCACGCGCAGCGACAGCTCGACGCCTTCGGGAGTCTCGACGTGGTGCAGCGTGTCGAGCGCCGGCTGCGATTCGTTCACGCGCTGGCCGCTGCCTCGCGGCCGAAGATCTGGCGGTAGGCGGAGGCGAACATCAGGTAGCCGACGACGATCGCGGGGATCATGCCGACGAGGAGCGCCAGAGCGCCGGCGAACATCACGACCGTCGACAGGAGCTGCAGCCCCACGAGCTTCCACATGACGGGACCCGTGCGCTCCCACGAGAGTGAGAAGGCCTCGCCCACCGGGAGCTCGCGATCGGCCATCAGGAACATCGCGGGAAGCGTGCGCGCGGTGACGAGAAAGCTCACGAGTATCCCGAGCGCGTAGCCACCGATCATGCCGGGCACAGACTCGGCGGCAGTCGCGATGAGGTAGGGAATCTGCCCGACCATGCTCGCCACGAACACGACCAGCCACCATGCGAGGCTGCCGGCGAGCGCGACTCCGTAGCGGCTGAAGCCCGCGAACAGATCGCCAATCGCGGCGCCGCCGTCGTACATGCGCACGAAGAAGCGGAACGCGCCCCAGGACAGCACCGGCAGCGCGAGCACGATGCCGATGATCGAGATCATCGAGCCGGCCGACGCGAGCACGAAGAGCAGGCCGGCGCCGAGCCAGAGCGGAAAGTTCGCCCACGTGCGCGCCCACGCCTCCGACAAGCAGCGCCCGATGTCGAAGTCGCCCGTGCCCAGGTCGCCGTCGTGGCCCGACCCGAGATCAGCCCGCGGCGGCGCGTAGAGGTTCTCGCTCATGACGTCCTCCTCGCGGCGATCCTATCAGGGTGAGTGAGTGCCGCGGCGCACAAAGCTCTCAGACACTCACTGCGCGCCGCGCGAGGAGCGCATCCCCTGCCGCGTGATCCGTGAGGCGCGCCGCGAGCTCGTCCACGGGATGCTCGGCGAAAGTGCGAGCGAGCCCGGCAGTCGATGGAGACGAGCGCGGCGGCGCGGCTTGCGACCTGTGCAAGCGCGCCCACGTAGTCGCGAATCGCGATCGCCTTCGGGCGATGCCCGTCCGCCACGAGCGCCTCGCTGATCGCGCGGCCTGCGAAGTACGAGCCGCCGAGCACGAGGACTCGGGACGCGGGGGACCTAATCACTCAGCACTCTCGCGAGGAATGGCAAGCTCACGTCCATGCGGTAGTCGACGTCGCTGTGGTCGTCGTCGAACTCCTCGTAGCGGTGGCGAATGCCGTGCTCCGCGAGGCGACGCGACAGGATGCGCGTGCCGTAGTGGATGTGGAACTGATCGCGCCAGCCGCAGTCGATGTAGATGCCGCGCAGCGACTTCAGCGCGCGCGCGTGCTTCGCGACGAGGTTCACCGGGTCGTGCGTGCGCCAGCGTGCCCAGTTCGCGGCGATGAGCTCTCCGCTCTCGAGGTTGAACGGGAGCCGGAAGCCGAGCGGCGCGCGCGGATCGGGGTCGTAGCTCGCCGCCATGCACACGTTCATGATCGCCATGCTCTCGGCGTGCGAGAGCTTCGGCTTCTTCCACACCGCCGCGAGGAAGCGCTTCACGCGCCCGTCGTCGAAGCCGCGCTGGAGGCCCCGCGCGCTCGCGCGCTTCGCCGCGTCGTAGGCGCCGGGCTTCTGCTTCTGCGGGCGGTGCTTGGCGAGCTCGTTCAAGGTGTTAGGCCAATCTGCCCAGTACACGAAGTCGAAGTACGCATCGCCCGAGTGATTCGCGAGCGCGCCCCAGGTCTCGGGGTACTTCATGCCGTGAATGATCGAGCCGTAACCGCCGCTCGACTTGCCGAAGCAGCCGCGGTGGTCGCGCGACGCGAGCGTGCGGAACTCGCGATCGACGAACGGCACGATCTCGCGCGTGAGGTAGTCCGCGTAGCGGCCGATCGCGGAGGAGTTCACGTACTGGTTGCCGCCGAGCGCGCTGAAGCAATCCGGCAGCACGAGGATCACGGGCGGCATCTTGCGCTCAGTGATCAGCCGCGCCGCGCGCTCGCCGAGGTTCTCGCTGAACGGCTTCCAGTTGAGGTGCGACATGCCAGAGCCCGTGAAGCCGACGAGGTCGTAGAGCACGGGGAAGCGGCGGCCGGCGGCGCCGTCGTACTGCGGCGGCAGCCACACCGCGAGCTTGCGCACGTGCGGATCGCCGAGCGCGTTGCCCTTCAGCGCGCGCGAGACGTGCTCGAGCACGACGACGGTGCCTTCGGACTTGGGTGCGTGTTTGCGTGCCATCGCGTTGCCTCCTCCGGCGCGCGCGGATTCTGCGCTACTCCGCGTGCGTGACCCAGACACTTTCTCGCGCGGAGTTCCGGGCGCGCTACGGACCGTGGGCGCTCGTCGCGGGCGCCTCGGAAGGCTTCGGCGCGGCGTGGGCTCGCGAGCTCGCCGCGCGCGGCTGCGACGTCGTGCTGGTCGCGCGCCGCGAAGAGCAGCTCGCCGCGCTCGCGCGCGAAATCGAGCTCACGCACGGCGTCGCAACGCACGCAGTCGTCGCGGACCTCGCTTCGCACGACATCGCAGGTGCGCTCGCGCGCGCAGTCGGCGCGCGGGAGATCGGCCTGCTCGTCTACAACGCCGCGCAGCCGAGCCCCGGCGCGTTCGCGGCGCAACGCGCGGAGGATCTCTCCCGCGCACTCGACGTGAACTGCCGCGCGCCGCTGCTGCTCGCGCACCACTTCGGTGCGCAGATGCTCGCGCGGAGGCGCGGTGGCGTGATCCTGATGACTTCGCTGTCGGGCGTTGCAGGCTCGAGCTGGGTCGCGACCTACGCAGCCACGAAGGCCTTCGACTGGGTGCTCGCCGAGGGCCTTCACCACGAGTGGAAGCCGCACGGCGTCGACGTGCTCGCCGCCGTCGCCGGCCTCACCGATACGCCGCACGCCCGCTCAACCGGCGTGCAGGTCGACGCGATGCCCGCGATGCGGCCCGAGGACGCAGTGCGCGACCTGTTGGGCGCGCTCGGCACCGCGCCCTACGCCGTCGCCGGCGACGCCAACCGCGCCGCGCTCACGATGCTCGAATCGCTCCCTCGCTCCCAGCGCAGCGCCGGCCTCTCCACCTCGACGCTCTCTCTCTACGCGGATGCGCCCAAGCGCGCGTAGGCGAACACGCCCAACTGCCCGGCGCACCTCGCTCGCGGGCGACTACGACCTCGCGATCGCGGACGGCGGCAGCTGCACCGGCTCGGCGATACTCGAGTACGACGAGGCGCCGAGCGGAACCGAGCTGCCGATGCCGGCAGGCGTCGCGGCGAGCGCCACGATCGTGGCCCAGGAGAAGATGCCGCTCGGCACGGACGTCGTGCTCAGCGTCACTCCGCCCTAACAACAGCCGCCTCACTCCATCAGCGCTTCTTCCGCTGCCTCCGCAATCTCGGTATCGCTCGACTCGGCGAGGCGTTCGAGCGCATCGCGCGCGGGGCGCTCGTCGAACCACGAGAGCTGGTCGATCGCGGCGAGCACGACGCGCTTGTCGGAGTCCTCGGTCGCCGCGACCAGCGCGTCGACGGCGCGCGGCTCCTCGCTGTCGCCGAGTGCGACCACCGCCGCTTCGCGCACCGCCGGGTCCGCGTCTTCGCGCGCGCGGCGCATCAGCTCCTCGAGCCCAGCGCCCTCCGCGTCCAGGTCGAGCACTTCGTTCACGCGCTGCTCGGACTCGCTGAGCTCAGGCCGCGGTTCCGCACCCGCAACGGGCGCATACGCGTCCGGCACTTCGCTCGCGCTCGGAGCAGCGGCCTCCGCTCGCGCAGCAGGCGCCGAAGCGGATTCCGGCGCCGCCGCTTCGTCGTCACCGCACGCGAGGGCCGCGAGTGCCGCGCCGCAAGCGAGCGCTCGTAACCACTGCGCTCGCGCGCTCATCGCGCGCACTCCTGCGCGCGCAGGAGGCGCCCTGGCAGCGCGCCGGTCGGCGCATCGTTCTGCGCCACGATCTCACCCGCGACGATCGTCGCCTCGTAGCCGCGCGCGCCCTGCAGGAAGCGCGCGCCGCCGGCGGGAAGGTCGTGCTCCATGCGCGGCGGCAGCAGCTCGAGATTGGCGAGGTCGATCAAGTTGAGGTCGGCCTTCTTGCCGGGCGCAATCACGCCGCGGTCGCCGATCCCATAGAGATCGGCGGTGTCCTGCGTCATGCGCTTCACCACGAGCTCGAGCGGCAGTCGCGGCCCGCGCACGCGGCCCTTCACCCAGTGCGTGAGCATGAACGTCTGAATGCTCGCGTCGCAGATGATCCCGCAGTGCGCGCCGCCGTCGCCGAGGCCGAGCGCCGCGCGCGGGTGAAGCACCATCTCGCGAATCGGGTCGCACGAGAGCCCCGCGTAGTTGAGCACCGGCATGAGTAACAACTCGCGCCCATCGTTCTCGAGCAGCTTGTCGTACAGGAACTCCTCGGGCTCGCGGCCGACGCGCTTCGCGAGCGCCTCGATCGAATCCTCGTAGCTCGGCTCGTAGTTCGGCGGCGTCCCGATCGGGAAGGTGCGGCCATACTGCGTCGCGAGCATCGAAGGCTGCGCGGGATTCGCTTCGGCGAGGATGCGCCGCTTGATCTCGGGATCGCGCAGCTTGCGAACGCGCTCCTCGAACGGGAGCCCGAGCAGCGCCACGAACGTCGGCCGGTCGTTGAACGGATGGATCTTCGTCTGGTGGCCGATCATCAGCCCGAACGGGCGGCCGGCGACCTGCGGATAGATCTGCGCGCCTTCCTCGAGCGCCGCGACCGAGAGCTCGAACTGCTCGCGCCACAAGTCGGGCGCCGCGTTCACCTGCAGCAGCGTGAACGTCACCGGACGGCGGATCTCGCGCGAGAGGCGGCGCATCCAGTCAATCTCGCGCTTCGGCGCCGCGATGTCCTCGCCGGCCGCGCCGGCACCCGCGAGCTCGAAGATGCCGCGGCCGAGCTCGCCGAGGACGCGGCCGATGCCGAACAGCTCGTCCTCGGCTGCGAAGGTGCCCGGCACCGGCTTTCCGTCGATCGCGCGGTGGGCGATGGTGCGCGACATCGAGAAACCGAACGCCCCGGCAGTCAGACCCTCCTTAACAAGTGCTGCCATCGCCGCGATGTCTGCGGGCGTGGCGGGTTGGTTCTTCGCACCGCGCTCGCCCATCACGTAGGCGCGCACCGCGCCGTGCGGCACCTGCGTGCCCACGTCCATCGTCCAGCGCCGCTTCGCGAGCGCATCGAGGTACTGCGGGAACGTCTCCCACTCCCACGCGATGCCCTCGTGCAGCGCCGTGCCGGGGATGTCCTCGACGCCTTCCATGAGGCGAATCAAGAAGTCGTGCTGATCCGGCCGCACCGGCGCAAAGCCGACGCCGCAGTTGCCCATCACCACCGTGGTCACGCCGTGCTGGCTCGAGGGCGCGAGCTGCGCGTCCCACGTGACCTGCCCGTCGTAGTGCGTGTGGATGTCGACGAAGCCGGGCGTGACGGTGAGGCCGTCGGCGTCGAGTGTGCGCCGCGCGCTGCCGAGGGCGCGGCCGACCTCGACGATGCGACCGCCGGCGATCGCGACATCCGCGGTGCGCGCCGGCGCGCCCGTCCCATCGACCACCGTGCCGCCGCGAATCAAGAGATCGAAGGCCATCGCGCGCTCCTCCTGCGAAGCGCGCGCAGCTTAGGCGCGTGCGCTGGCCGCCGCGCCAGGAGAGGCGCGCCGATTCGGGCGAGCCCGAACGGCTGAGACGATTCGGCCCGGCCGGAATGTCTTACCCGCTCCCAACCCCCCGCCCTGGCAGTGATTTTCTCTCGCTCCGCGCCTCATCTCGCGCTGCATCCGGATGCAGGGATGCTCTGTGCACGAGGCCCCGTTGGTGCTCGCAGCTCGCTGGCCAAGCTCGCGGAAGCACGGTGACATCGGCTGCGACCCGGACTCGCGGCGCTACCTTGCTTTCCCTTCACCCCATCCCGAGCTCGAGGCAACGCCATGAACCGCATTCGCGCCGCGCGGCAAGCGCGCGGGTGGACCCAAGCCGATCTCGCAACGCGCGCGCGTGTGTCGGCGCGCACGATTCACGCGGTCGAGAAAGGTGAGGACTGCCGGCAAGCGACGAAGCGGCGAATTCTGATCGCGCTCGGCGTGCCTTGGGATGAGCGGTACGACTACTTCCCGCGCATGCAGAGCGTCAGGCCCATCGCAGCGCCGCGAATCGCGGAGCGCGAGAGCGCTTAACGCGAAAGCTCGAGGCCCGTAGCGCGCGGCGCGCTCCTCACTCGAGCTCGACGCCGACTCCTGCCGGCTGCTCGAAACCGCCGCTCACCTCGCCCGGCCGCGAGTGCACGACTTTGCAGAAGAGCCGCGCGCGAGTGGGCGACAGCTCGTGCTCGACCCGGCGACCGCAGCACGCGGTGAAGGGCCGACGTGCACAGTGCTTCACGCTGCGCGGCCGGAGGCTCGGCACCCACGACCACGCCGATTCGACAGTTTGCTCGCGTTCCGCAGCTTTCCCTTGCAGCGGACCGCTCGCCGTAACGAACCTGCGCGAAGACGACTTCGAAGGAGCAGCCGTGACTCGCGCTGCAATCGCCTGCGCACTTGCCTTGAGCCTGGCTTCGCAAGCGCTTGCGGCCGGCGATCGGAGCGCCGCGGGCGTGCGCGAGGCGCTGAGCGTCGCGACCGAACGCGCGGTCGCCGCCGCCTCGAAGCCCGGCGGTTTCCTCGACAACCCGCTGATCCACATCAAGCCGCCGAAGACCGTGCGCAAGATCGGCAAGGCGCTGCACACGATCGGCATGGGCCAGCAGGTCGACGAGCTGGAGGTGGGGATGAACCGCGCCGCGGAGCGCGCTTCGAAGGAAGCGAAGCCTGTCTTCGTCGACGCGATCAAGGGCATGACGCTCGAAGATGCGCTCGGCATCGTGCGCGGCGGCGACACCGCTGCGACCGACTACTTCCGCACCGCGACGGAGGAGAAGCTGCGCGCGCGCTTCAAGCCGATCGTCGCGACGTCGCTCTCGCACGTCGGGGCGCGCAATCAGTACAACGCGCTCGTCGAGCGCTATCGCGCGCTGCCACTCGCCGAGCCCACGACGCTCGACCTCGACGACTACACGACGAAGAAGACGCTCGACGGCTCTTCACGCTGCTCGCCGACGAGGAGCGCAAGATCCGCAAGGATCCGCTGAAGCGCACGACACGGTTGTTGCGGAGCGTGTTCGGGCGGTGAAAGTACGCGCGCTCTTGCTCGCGGTGGCTGCGCTGCTCGCGCTCGCGAGCGCACCCTGAACCACCCGCGGCGCTCGAAGCTCGCGTGGGTACACTGCGCGCCGCTCGCGCCGGTAGCTCAGCTGGATAGAGCACCAGGCTTCGAACCTGGGGGTCGGGGGTTCGAGCCCCTCCCGGCGCGCCATGCAACCTCGGCGAGATTGTTGGGGATTTCGTCGCTACGGCCTTCGGTCTCCCGGATGTTCTCAGCGCGGGGGGCCGTCTGGGGCCGTCCAGGAGCGCCGAAATCGAGGAAGCCGAGGTCGTGCTCCTCGTCTCCGAGTGCGTGTGCATAGACCCTGAGCGTCAACGCGGGGTCAGCGTGACCGAGCACGTCGGCGACCCAGCGCACGCTTTTCCCGGCGCGCAGCGCGAGCGTTGCCCACGTGTGGCGCGTGCAATGCAGCTTGAGGGCGCGCACGAAGCGCCCGCGCTTCTGGCAGTGGCGCAGAAGGCGATACCACGAGCGTTCAACGTTCCGGGGCTCCAATGCGCCGCCGACCTCGGAACAGAACACCCACGCGGGAACCTCACCCTTCCAGCGGGCGAGTGCTTCGCTCTTGCGAGTCGCGAGCACGTCGAAGAGTTGCTCCGCGAGCGCGTGCGTCATCGGGACCTTCCGCGCGCGACCGCTCTTCGGCGTCGTCACACCTTCCTTCGTTACTGCACGCCGTACCGTGAGCGTACGCGCTTCGAGGTTGACGTCCGCCCACTGCAGGCCGAGCGCCTCACCGCGGCGCATGCCCGTCGCAAAGAGCAGCGCGAGCAGGGGCGCAAATCGCGGGTCCGTCTCGCGGGCTGTTTCGAGCAGCGTCGCCACTTCGTCGCGACTCCACGTCTCGACCTCCTCGGTTTCGACCGCGGAGGCTTGGTGCACTCGTCGCAGCATCTCACCCATGCCAGAGGCGGGGTTGCGTTGAAGCTGGCCTTCTCGCACGAGGAGCGTGAGCACACGGCGAAGAATCGAGAGATCATTGCGAACGGTACGCGGATGGCGTCCCGCTTCGACCTTCGCGCTGACGTAGGCCATCAGATCAGCCTCGCGAAGTTCGCGAAGATCCTTGGACCCAAAGAACGGGATCAGATGCCTCTTTAGGATCCCCTCGGCGAGTTCGCGCGTGGACGGTTTGAGCGTCGCCTCGTACGCCGTCAACCACGACCGCAAGGCTTCGTCAGTCGGAAGAGGCTTCTCCGCGCCGCGTGGGCGGAACGTGCCCAGCGCAAGTGCCGCATTAATCTTCTCGGCGATCTTCTCCGCGCGAGCGTTGTCTTTCTTCGCCGACCCGACACGCTTCTTCGTCCGCTTACCGTCGTAGTGCGTGAAAACCCACCACGCGCCGCGTTCGAACTTCACCTTCGCAGCCATCGCTATCTCCTCGCGCTTCCTCGAAGCAGCCGACGCACGGCTTCGCGAATCAGTGCCGCGGCGGGAACTTGAACACGCTCCGAAAGCGTTCGCAGCGCGTCCAGGTCCCTTCGCGGGATGTCGAACGTGAAACGCACGGCATCGTCGAGTTCGGGCGGTCTCCCGGCACCCTCCCGCGCTCCGCCCCAGGTCCCCTTCCGCTTCGCCGCCACGCCCGGAGCATACGCCCATTCGATTCGAATATCCATGAATTCATTCAAGGTATTCGAGTACGTCACGAACTGCCCTGTCGGTCGCCGCGCCTTCCTCCGTGGCCCTCTCCTCTTGCCATCGCTCGAAGGGGCGGACGGGGAAGAGCAAGACGTTGCCGACGTGGTAGTGCGGAATCTCCGGCGTCATTCGGCGCAGCGTGGCAATCGAGACGCCCAGCGCCGCCGCCATCTCCCCCGCGCGTAATGCGAGGCGGCACGAGAGAACGGGAGCAGCGACCGCTCCCTTTTCGCCGTGGGGGGAGGGGGCGGATTCAACAGAGCGTTTCCCCTCGTCCTTCACGACGGGGTTCCCCACTTCCGCCTGGAGAAGTCTCGAAGCTGACGTGTCACGCGCGAAGCAAGGTCACCCGAGTTCAAAGCCCACTCTGCCTGGTCTCCGGCTTCGGAGCGCGCGACCGCTTCAAGCGCGGCCCGACCCTCTAGATCGGAGACGCCACGAGCCTGGCGCGCGGCGCGAAACTCGGCGTTGACCTCCTTCACTGGGGTCAGCACGACCATCATCTCGACCCTCTCCCGCTCTCGCTCATCAGCCGCCGCCTGCGCGCGCTGCGCGCTTGCGGCGGAAGAGCGGCTTCGCCGCGCAGAGCCCTGGAAGCGGGAAGGTGAGGGTCGGTCTCTGTAGCCGGTCGCTTCACTTCCTCCGATCTCCTCACCCTTAAGAAACCTTTCTTTTATTAGGTGAGTCTGAGGAAGAGTCTGAGTAGGAGTCTGAGTCTGCGGAGGGGGAAGATCGGAGGCAGCTCCTGCCCCGCGGTCGGGTGCGAGGTCTTGGAGTTCTGCGTACTTAGGCCAGTCGATCGCGATGACATCGCCGCGGTGTTCGCAAGAGAACCCCGCCGCGTCGCCAGCTTCTCGGAGCACGGCGAGTGCCGCATCGAGCCGACGCCTCCCGGTGATCTGGAACGCGATCGGTGCAGTCAGGCAAGGCTTACATGCGGCCTCGCGAGATAACCCATTGCGCGCCCACTTCGTGTTCATGTGGCACTGGAGACGAACGAAGGTTGCGAGCACATCGTTCGACCAAGGGTGGTCGGCGACTTCGTCGTAGACACGGAGCCACTTCTTGCGAGCCGTCGCCATCTACGGCGTCTCCGCGCGCTCGCGAACCGGCACCACGAGCCGCAACTCCAAGCCGATCGCGATGGCCACATCCGCGAGCGGCCAACTTGTCCACCACGACTCGCCGCGCTTCCCGTCTGTCGTTGCATTGGTGCATCCGCCAGGAGCAGCGAGCCCAAGCGGGTGCTTCCCTAGATGGCTGCATTCCCGACTGACGCAGGCGCAGACTCCACGATCCCGAATCCACCAGCATGGGAACAGAGGCCAGCCTTGCTCCGAATAGGAGAGAGCGGCGACATGTAAACCGGATTCAGGCTGGGCCACGTCGCACCTCCGCGTTGGGGTCCGACGTGCTCGTTCTCCTGCTCTGCTCACTCCATTCGATCAGGTCCGCGAGGCAGTAGCGGACACGCCCGCCGTGCTTCCGAAACGGCGGACCTCCACCACGGACGCGGAGGCCCTCTAGCGTCCGCGGCGAGATCCTGAGCAATTCGCCAGCGTTCGCCGTGTCAAGAAAGACGCTCCCCTCGTCGCGATTGCGTCTGTCCACGCCGTGTTACCCCCACGTACTCGACTGTGCGTGAGTACGGAGAACAACATCATAAGACGAAATCGGGGCGAAACAAGTGGCGGGGGAATAGAAGCGCCCGAGCCGATAGTCATCCTTTGAGAGAGCGGCTTGAGGGGTACGGACGTTCTCGGAAGTGAGATTCTACGAGAACACATATCAACATAATGTCAACATAATGTAAGGCAATGATGTGCACGATGGCACAAAACACTCCATCCAGCATGCCATTGTAGGACTTGATCGTGCCGCGTCTGGTAACCGCGGATTTCCTGTTCACGAAAGCAACAGCGTTTATCTGCACAAAACTTCAATTGGGCTGACCTGATCCAGGTTTCTCGGACCAGCTGATTCCTGGGAGAATGGCTTCCGACGAAAGGAAGCCCCCCGTGAAGAAGAGCCGGTTTTCGGAAGAGCAAATGGTGAAGATCCTGCGCGAGGCGGACTTGTTACGGGCGCGCTCGCGTGTCTCCTGCCGCAGGTGATGGACGGCGAGTACCGCATGATCCAGAACGCGCTCTCGGGATCGCTGTGTGCGGGCTCCGAGAGCTCGCGTGGCGCGATCGGCTGGGCGGCGCTGCTCGCGGCGATCGTGGTCGCGACGTGCGTCGCGACGAGCTTCACGGTTGGCAGCGGCGACGAGCGGCGTAACCATGTGTGGAGCTGGGACGTCGTGCTGGACCGGACCGATGATGGTCGGCCGAATAGCCAATGAGATACAAAACCAACAGCTCGATCCGAATCAGCCTCGCAGGTGTGTTTTGTCTCGCCGAACTGATGACAAACCCCGTCGTCGCCAGCGAGTCAACAGCCCGCTTGGCAGCGTCCTGCGTCGCGACTGCCGCGCCGCAGGGCGTGACTTTTGAGGGCACACCGACATGGCGTACCGGGGATGGTCTGCCGCCCCACTGTGAGGTACGCGGGTTTGCGGCCAGCAAAATCCGCTTCGTGATACGCCTGCCCGCAGAGTGGAAGGAACGACTCCTGCTGGCCGGCTGTGGCGGGTTCTGCGGCGAGTTGCTGGCTGACAAGTCGGGGCGTAGCAATTCGATCAACGCATCCTTGCGCCGTGGCTACGCCGCCATCAGTCATGATGGCGGACATCAAGGGGCCTCTTGGGACACGGACTGGGCGAGTGACAGCGAGGCGCTTGAGATCTGGGCGCACAAACTATTGCCCATCATGACGAACGTCGGCATCGCCATCGCCGAGTCGGTCTATGGCACTGCGCCCCGCTACAAGTATTTCTCAGGATGCTCGAACGGCGGGCGTCTCGGCATGATGGCTGCGCAGCGCTACCCCGGACTCTTCGACGGTATCGCCGCCGGCGCCAGTATCTTCGATCTGAGCGGCACCGCCGGGCTTTGGGGTGCGTGGATGACCCGACAGACGCTTGTCGATGGCAAACCCGTCATCGCACCCGAGCGCTGGGCATTGGTACACCGCAAGATCCTGCAGCGCTGCGACGCACTCGATGGACAGCGCGATGAGCGAATCGACGCGCCTCGTGACTGCAAGATCGATTTTGCAAACTTCACGATGGGCGATGATCCTTTGACCGTCGCCGAGGTAGAGGCGCTACGCGCGCTCTATGGCGGGGTACGCGACACCCGCGGCAAGGTCATCTATCCCACACTCGAGTTTGGCGCGGAATTCTTTGCTGATATTTGGCTCGGCGGGGCGCCCGATCGCCCGGCTTGGGGCGTGCTGGCCTCGCAGGGATATCGTCAAATGCTCGCGGCCAGTCTGGGCATGGCCGACGCCGCCCTCGCCGGCAAGACCGCGGGGGCGACGAGTGCGTCCGCTGAAGTCGAGGCCGTGCAAGCGATGATCGCGCGCTCGCCGGTGCCCGCAATCACCGATGCAGTCGATACCGACCTGCAGGCACACGCCCGCTCTGGCAGCAAGCTGCTGCTCTATCACGGCCTCGCCGATCCGCTGATCATCCCGCAACCGCTCGAGGCGTATTACGCCGATGCGGCCGAGCAAGCGGGCGGCCTGGCTGCGCTGCGCGAACACACGCGGCTCTTCATGATCCCGGGCTGGGGTCATTGCTGGGAACGGCCGGTGAGCGCGGGCGATGACTTCGATCCGCTCGCCGCGGTAGAAGGCTGGGTCGAGCGGGGCGAAGCGCCGAACTCCCTGCCCCTGCGGCTACGTGATGGGCAGCGTATCTTGCAGGTGCCGATGCGCTGAGATCGCCGCGCTAGCTCACCGGTCGTCGCGACTGCGTGATGCGAAAGCGCGCCGCCGAGTCTACTGCCCCGGTCCGGTCCCCGGTACGACCCTATCGGGCGTCGCGGCCTTCGAGCATCTGCAGCACGAAAGCGCAGTCGCGGGCGTGCTCGCGGTAGCGCTGGTAGCGCCCAGACTTGCCGCCGTGTCCCGCCTCCATGTTGACCACGAACAGCAGTGGGTTGCGGTCGGTCTTGTGGGCCCGCAGCTTGGCCACCCACTTGGCGGGCTCGTAATACTGGACCTGGCTGTCGTGCAGACCGGCGGTGACCAGCATCGCGGGGTAGGCCTGGGCCCGGATGTTGTCGTACGGCGAATAGGACGCCATGTAATCGTAAAAAGCCTTGTCTTTGGGGTTGCCCCACTCGTCGAACTCGTTGGTGGTCAGAGGGATGCTTTCGTCGAGCATGGTGGTCACCACGTCGACGAAGGGCACGTGCGCGATGACGCCGCGGTAGAGCTCGGGCCGCTGGTTGATCACCGCCCCCATCAACAGGCCACCGGCGCTGCCGCCCCGCGCGAACACCTTGCCGGGGGCGGCGATGCCTTGGGCCAGGAGGAACTCGGTGACGTCGACGAAGTCGGTGAAGGTGTTCTTCTTGCTGAGCAGCTTGCCGTTCTCGTACCAGCGCCGGCCGAGCTCCTGGCCGCCACGGACGTGGGCGACGGCGACCGCCACACCACGGTCGAGCAGGCTCAGCAACGTCGAGTCGAACTCCGGGTCGTTGGCGTAGCCGTACGAGCCGTAGCCCTCGATGAGCAGGGGGTTGCCCCCCGGCTGGCGCCGGTCCTTGCGGTAGACGAGCGACACGGGGACAGTGGCGCCGTCGCCGGCGGGCGCCTGGAGGTATTCGCTGGCGTAGGCCGCCGGGTCGAAGGGGCCGAGCACCGGCTCGCGTTTGAGCTGCTTGCGCTCGCCGCTGACCAGGTCGAGCTCGTAGGTGGTGTCCGGCGTCGACAGCGAGGTGTAAACGTAGCGGACCTTGGTGCTGTCGGGGTCGGGCAGGTCGATCAGCGACATGGTGTAGGTCGGCTCTTCGGCCGCCACCAAGGAGGGCTCCCCCTTCTTGGGCAGCAAGCGCACCTTGCGCAGCCCGCCCGAGCGCTCGTCGACCGCGACGAAGGTGTTGTAGAGGCCGAAGCCTTCGACGAAGGCGTCGTCGCGGTGGGGCACCAGATCCTTCCAGGCGGTGCGCTTGGCGGACGAGGCCTCGGGCACCTCCAGGAGGCGGAAGTTCGTCGCCTGCCAGTTGCTGCGGATGACGAAGCGCCCGTCGAGGTGGTCGACCGAGTATTCGTGGTCCTTTTCGCGCGCCGCGAACACCTTGGGGGCGCCCTCGGGGCGGGCGGCCTCGATCAGGCGCACCTCGCTCGCCAGCGTGCTCCATAGGAAGATCCCGACGTACTTGCGCGACTTGGTGGTGTAGATCGAGGTGTAATAGGCCGTGTCCGGCTCCTCGTAGACGAGGGTGTCGGCGCCGGTGGCGCCGAGGCGGTGGCGGTACACCCGGTAGGTGCGCAGCGTCACCGCTTCCTTGGTGACGTAGAAGAACGTGCGGTCGTCCGCCCACTCGACGTTGCCCGCCAGATCGGTGGCGGTGTCCGGCAACAGCTGCCCGGTCTGGAGGTCCTTGAGGCGCAGGACGTAGAGGCGCCGCCCGGTGGTGTCCTCGGTGTAGGCGAGGGTCCGCCCGTTGGGGCTCACCTGGATGGCGCCCACCTGGTAGAAGCCGTGTCCTTCGGCGAGGGCGTTGGCGTCGAGCAGCACCTCTTCGGGCGCCTCGAGGGTTCGCTTGCGCCGGGCGTAGATCGGATACTCGCGCCCCGTCTCGTAGCGGACGTAGTACCAGTAGCCGCGGTCGAAGACGGGCACCGTCGAGTCGTCCTGCTGGATGCGCGCGACGATCTCCTCGTAGAGCGGCTCGATGACGCTCGGGCGCAGCATGGCCTCGGCGTAGAGGTTCTCCGACCTTAGGTACGACAGCACGTCTTCCTTGGAGCGCGTGTCGTCGCGCAGCCAGTAGTAGGGGTCGACTCGGACCCCGTGGGGAGAGGTCACGTCGAACGGTCGTGCCTCCGCCACCGGGGCGTTGGGCTCGACCACCTCGGCGCCGCCGCGCGGCACCGGCGCCGGTTGGGACCCGCCGCAGGCGAGCGAGAGGGACAGGAGGAGGGTTTGCAGCAGGCCTAGGCGACGGAGACGCAGGAGCATGGCGCGTGCACATAGCCGGCCGGGGAAGCGAGGGCCAGAGCCCCCACGTCCTACTCCAACATCACCCGATCCGGCAGCTCATTGGGGTCGTCGCCGCGCCGTGGGAAGTGCTGCGCCTGAGCCCGCAGCACATGCCCGTTCACCCGGATTCAGGGCCCCTGATCACGAACCCGGCCCGCTCGGAAAGGACATTGGCCTTCATTACGCGGCCCACCGCCCGCCTCGCGGCCTTCTCGAGGGCGGAGCCTGACCTGATCCAGGTTTCTCGGTCCAGTTGATTCCTGGGAGAATGGCTTCCGACGAAAGGAAGCCCCCCGTGAAGAAGAGCCGGTTCAGCGAAGAGCAGATGGTGAAGATCCTGCGCGAGGCGGATCGCGTCCCGGTGCCCGAGGTCGCGAAGCG